>NZ_JAAIUN010000113.1:0-387 GCF_013317245.1 Blautia sp. MSK.20.85 | reverse complement strand
ATGGAACTTCTCAGAAATGTATATGGAAGTCAAATTCATATCTTTGATAATTATATTCCATTTTCTGTAAGAATGAAGGAAGCAGTCAGAGAAGGACAGAGTATTTTCTCTTATGATCCGAAAGGCAAAGCTACAGAGGCTTATCGGAGAGTGACGGAGGAGGTGCTAGAAGATGCCATCTAAAAAAAGAGCAACTCCCATTTCCTTACAGCCACTTGATGCGTTGTTTGGAACAAACGAAGAAACAAACAATGGAATTTGCGAGATAAAAATAGGAAGCCTTCATCCATTTCCAAATCACCCGTTTCAAGTAAAAGATGATAAGAAAATGGAAGAATTATCAGAAAGCATTACACAATATGGCGTGTTGGTTCCTGGTATTGTGCG
>NZ_JAAIUN010000112.1:0-390 GCF_013317245.1 Blautia sp. MSK.20.85 | reverse complement strand
TCTGTTCTAACATTGGACTGGCAGGTACGGAAGTACAGTTGGTAAATGCAATGAGTAGAGAATATGTATTGAAACAGATTTTATATGGTATCAAAGATCAATATGATGTAGTCATCATTGATTGTATGCCATCATTGGGAATGATTACGATTAATGCGCTGGCTGCATCAGATGAAGTCCTCATTCCAGTTGAAGCATCCTACCTGCCAATCAAAGGATTGCAGCAGTTGTTAAAAACAATCGGTAAGGTCCGTAAGCAGATTAATCCGAAGCTGCAAGTCGGAGGTATTTTGTTTACGATGGTCGATGCTCATACGAATGATGCCAGAAATAACATGGAACTTCTCAGAAATGTATATGGAAGTCAAATTCATATCTTTGATAATTATA
>NZ_JAAIUN010000111.1:0-390 GCF_013317245.1 Blautia sp. MSK.20.85 | reverse complement strand
TCTGTTCTAACATTGGACTGGCAGGTACGGAAGTACAGTTGGTAAATGCAATGAGCAGGGAATATGTATTGAAACAGATTTTATATGGTATCAAGGATCAATATGATGCAGTCATTATTGACTGTATGCCATCATTGGGAATGATTACGATCAATGCGCTGGCTGCATCAGATGAAGTCCTCATTCCAGTTGAAGCCTCCTACCTGCCAATCAAAGGCTTGCAGCAGTTGTTAAAAACGATCGGTAAGGTTCGTAAGCAGATTAATCCGAAGTTGCAAGTCGGTGGGATTCTGTTCACGATGGTCGATGCGCATACAAATGATGCCAGAAATAATATGGAACTTCTCAGAAATGTATATGGAAGTCAAATTCATATCTTTGATAATTATA
>NZ_JAAIUN010000020.1:0-62074 GCF_013317245.1 Blautia sp. MSK.20.85 | reverse complement strand
TAGAGCATGCGGCTGTTAACCGCAGTGTCGTTGGTTCGAGTCCAACAGGGGGAGCATGGTGCCATAGCCAAGTGGTAAGGCAAAGGTCTGCAACACCTCTATCCCCGGTTCAAATCCGGGTGGCACCTCTTAGAAAGCCCTGGAAAGATGAATTTCCAGGGCTTATTTTTCCTATAAAAATGTACTTGCTGAAGACCGTGAAGACAGACTTCTGGAAGATCGGACAGCATCAGGAATTTTTTTCCGTAAGCAGGATTCGTTTACGATTATAAACCAGGTGAAGGTACATGGCATCCTGAGCACGCAAAGCGTCATGCTCTGCAATGGCAGCTCCTTATACAGGAATCCGTTTTATGCCTACCGGCGGGATCAATGCGAAAAACCTTGAGGACTATCTTTCCTGTGACAAAATCCTCTGCTGCGGCGGAAGCTGGATGGTAAAAGGAGATCTTGTGAAGGCAGGAGAATTTGACAAAATAAGAGAACTGACAGCAGAAGCAAAAAAGCTTGCGGATTCCATAAGAAAGTAATCAAACTTAATACACATATTCAATAAAAAAAGCAGAACCCTGCACAACCAGGCAGAGTTCTGCTTTTTTGTCAATTATTGTGAAAATAGATCAATGAAGTAGGATCGGCAGAAGCTTTTTCCGCTTCAGCTGCCAGATCAGCTACAGGATCCGCAGAAGGTTTCCGAAGATCCATTCGGTAAAGATAAAAGATCCCACCGAAGAAACCGGGAATCAGTCCGGCGTATCCACCGGCACATAAGATCACAGTCAGCTTCACCATCAGTTCTGTCTGAAGTTCCAGACAAACAAGTAATCCTGCAAGAATTCCGGCTGCACTCCATCCAGCTGTCAAAAGTGCAAGAAAAACAGCTGGCGCAGGGGCCTTTTTTAAATTTTGATCTAAGTGATTCCACAGTACTTTATACATAATCCATTCCTCCTGTTTTGCTGGAATTATACTTCTGCTGTTGTCAGCAACAGTCAGCTATAATATTGATTTCCTTTATTTGTCTGTATTATAGAAAAGAAATGTAAAATACAAATGCGCAGGAATGAAAAATCTTTGTAAAATATAAGTAGAAATTGCATTTTGAATTAAGAACCGATATACTTATAAATATAGTTATTAATAATATTCGATCACAGCCGAAAACATTTTTCTACAGCTGTGATACGTGAGTGAGAGAATTAAAAGGGGGCAGATAAAAGCCCCCTGAAATCATATAGAGAGTAAAGAGGAGGGGTGGAAATGGAGCATACGGAAGACTATGTGAAGCTGGAGAATGTATCCAAAATCTATGGCTCAAAAGAAGTGAAGATCATAGCTGTGGATGAGATCAGCTTCCGGATAAAAAAAGGAGAATTTGTGGTTGTGGTAGGACCAAGCGGTGCCGGAAAGACAACGGTGCTGAATATCCTGGGCGGAATGGATAAGGCCACATCCGGCAATGTCTGGATCGATGGAAAAAATATTGCAAAATATACAGACCGGCAGCTGACCGGATACCGACGGGAGGATATTGGATTTGTATTCCAGTTTTATAATCTGGTGCCAAATCTGACTGCATTGGAGAATGTGGAGCTTGCTCTTCAGATCTGTAAGGATCCTCTGGATGCTAGGACAGTTCTGGAGGAAGTAGGGCTGAGGGAGAGACTGACCAATTTTCCGGCACAGTTATCCGGCGGTGAGCAGCAGAGAGTTTCCATAGCCAGAGCGCTGGCGAAGAATCCAAAGCTTCTGCTCTGTGATGAACCTACAGGAGCGTTGGATTATCAGACCGGCAAGGCAATCCTGAAGCTCCTTCAGGATACCTGCAGGGAACGGGGCATGACGGTTATTGTCATTACTCATAACTCTGCATTGACACCTATGGCCGACCGTGTGATCAAGATCAAAAACGGCAAGGTTTCCAGGATGACTGAAAATGCACATCCCACACCAGTGGAAGAGATTGAATGGTAGGTGACGGAATGAAGGCATTACACAAAGATTTCTGGATGGAGATCCGGAAAAGTAAAGCACGTTTTATCTCGATCTTTCTGATCGTGGCACTGGGTGTTGCATTTTTTTCCGGGATCCAGGCGTCTTCTCCGGATATGAGATATTCCGGAGATGCTTATTATGAAGCAGCAAAGCTGATGGATCTGAAGATCCAGGGAACCCTGGGACTGACTCAGCGTGATGTAAAAGCGGTATCGGATATTGACGGTGTGGAACTGGCTGAGGGCAGCTACTCTACGGATGTTATGAGTGGAGAGGACGATGCCAGGAAGGTTCTTCATCTGGAATCTATCAGCAGCAATTTTAATCTGCTTACAGCAGATGAAGGAAGGATACCGGAAAAAAGCGGCGAGATTTTTCTGGACAAGCCATTTGCAAAGAATCGGGGGTATAAAATCGGGGATACCATATCTGTCAGTGAGGATGGAGACAGTGAGCTTTTGAAAAAAACAACCTATACAGTTGTGGGAATCGGAAGCAGTCCTCTTTATATTTCATTTAACAGAGGAAATACGACTCTTGGATCGGGTGAGGTCAGCGGCTTCGGATACATTCTTCCTGAGGATTTTGAACAGGAAGCTTTTACCCAGATCTATATTATGGTTCATGAATCCGGGGATGTGATCAGCTATACCGATGCTTACGACAATCTTATCAAAAAGATCCGGAAACGCGTGGAAGGTATCGAAAAAGAACAGTGCAGCCTGCGCTACGAGGAGATCGTCGCAGAAGCCAATGAAAAACTGGATGATGCCAGAAAAGAGCTTGAGGACGGAAAGAAGGAATCAGAGGAAAAACTTGGCGACGCGAAGAAAAAGCTGGATGATGGGCAGAAGAAGTATGGGGATGGAAAAAAAGAGTACGAAGATGGAAAACAGCAGCTCAGTGATGCAAAAAAGGAGCTGACCGATGGAAAACAGCAGCTTGCTGACGGAAGAAAACAGATTGAAGATGGATGGTCTCAGCTTAACAGCGCAAAACAGCAGGTGGAAGACGGTCTGTCCCAGTTAAATGCTGCCAGATCCCAGCTTGCTGACTCCGAAGCACAGATAAATGAGAAGCAGTCAGAGCTGACTGCCGGATATGAACAGCTGACTGCCGCAAAACAGCAGGTAAGTGACGGCGAGGCCCAGCTCCGGGAAGCGGAAAAAACACTGGAAAGCAAACAGGCTGAGCTTGACAGTGGAAGAGAACAGTTGGAAACGGGAAAGAATACGATCAAAGAAACAAAGACTGCTCTCACCGGTCAGAAAGAACAGTGTGAGGCAGGACTTGTACAGGTTTCCGAGGGCGAATCCCAGATCAATTCCAGTGAAGAAGCCCTTTCCGGGCAGCAGGCACAGCTGGATGAATTGACCAGCCAGAAAGAGGCATTAAGCAGTCAGGCGGCGGAGCTGCAGGCGCAGTATGACGCCGGTGCGGAAGCAGGAAAAACCGAGGAAGAGCTGGCGGAGCTTTCCACGCAGATCCAGACTTTAAATGGTCAGATCAGTGCAATGGAAGAACAGATAAATGCCGATCAGGCCCAGATCGACGGGGCGCAGGCAGAGCTTACTGCAAAAAAATCAGAGCTGGCCCAGACAAGAGCTGAACTGGAGAGCAGCCTAGGTCAGATCAATGAGGGCTTCAGCCAGATCAAAGAACAGGAAGAGACACTTTCCAGGACAGAGGCACAGCTGAACGAAGGCCAGGAAGAACTGGATAAAGGGAAAAAAGAACTGGAAACAAAGAAAGCAGAGCTTTCCGCGGCAAAAGAAGAAATTGCGGCAAACCAGGCAACTTTGGATGATGGCCAGAGCCAGCTGGATTCGGCCAGAGCCCAGCTCAGCTCAGGGCGGCAGCAGCTGGAGGAAAAACAGGCCCAGTTAAATGCCGGTCAGGCAGAGATCCAGGCCAATACAGAAAAGCTTACCAGCAGTCAGGCAGAACTGGATGCAAATGAACAGAAGCTTCTGGATGGTGAAAAAGAGATCCGGGAAAATGAACAGAAATTAGAAGACGCCAAAAAAGACCTGGAGGACGCCAAAAAGAAGCTTTCCGATGGAAAGAAAGAATATCAGGACGGCAAAAAAGAAGCCGATGACAAAATTGCGGAAGCCCAGCAGAAGATCGAGGATGCCCAGAAAGAGGTGGATGATATTGAAACACCGGAATGGATCATCTCAGACCGCAATGACCTTCCGGAATATTCGGATTTTGGTGATAACGCAGAGCGACTGAAAAACATCGGAAAGGTTTTCCCGATGATATTCTTCCTTGTAGCGGCTCTGATCAGTCTTACCACGATGACACGAATGGTGGAGGAACAGCGAACCCAGATCGGAACCATGAAAGCGCTAGGATACGGAAAAGCATCCATTGCATCCAAGTATCTCAGCTACGCATTTCTGGCTACAGTAGGCGGAAGTATCGCAGGAGTACTTTTCGGAGAAAAGGTTCTTCCGTTTATCATTATCCAGGCCTATGGGATCATGTACTGGAATATTGGCGATCACATGCAGCTGGATTATGAGTTACAATATGCATTGATCGCTTCCGGAGCAGCGGTGATCTGTACTATGGGCGCTACACTGTTTTCCTGCGCAAAAACCCTGGCAGAAACACCGGCATCTCTGATGCGTCCGCCTGCACCGAAAGAAGGAAAACGGATCATTATTGAACGGATCAGCTTTATCTGGAAGCATCTGAGCTTTTCCTGGAAATCGTCCATGCGAAATCTTTTCCGTTATAAAAAGCGTCTTTTTATGACCATTTTCGGAATTGCAGGAAGCATGGGACTGATGCTTGTAGGATTCGGACTTTATGACTCCATTATGGATATTGCGATTCTCCAATATGACCAGATCCAGCACTATGATGCCATGGTGATCAATGATGAGGATGCCACAGACAGCCAGGAAAAGGATCTTCTGAAATTTCTGGATGGAAACAGCGAGATCGATCACTATACCCGTGTGCAGCTCATCAAGATGACGGCACCAAAAGAAAAGGGAAGTGTCAGTATCTATGTATATGTTCCGGAAAATACGGAAAATTTTAAAGAGGATGTAACATTACGTGACAGAAAGTCCCACGAGCAGTATGAGCTTACCGATGATGGAGCGGTGATCTGTGAAAAAACGGCTTCTCTTATCGGTGTGAAAGCAGGAGACAAGATCACCCTGGAGAAAGACAACAGAAAGTATAAAGTAAAGATCACTGCTGTCACAGAGAACTATATGGGACATTACGTTTACATGACCCCATCCTGCTATGAAAAAACATTCGGGGAGAAACCGAAGTATTCAAGTACAGTATATACTATGAAAGAGGATGCAGAGAGTGATCTGGAAACTCTTGGAAATGCGATCCTGAAATATCCGGCAGCTTTAAGTATCAGCTATACAAGCAGCACAGCAGGTCAGGTAGAGCGAATGCTGGGATCCCTCGGAGCGGTAATCTGGGTCCTGATCATTTCTGCCGGAATGCTGGCATTTGTGGTACTGTATAATCTGAACAACATCAATATCACAGAGCGTCAGAGAGAGCTTGCAACATTGAAGGTCCTGGGATTTTATGATGGCGAAGTTTCCCAGTATGTATTCCGGGAAAATATCCTGCTGTCCTTCATAGGGATTCTGGCAGGCGCAGTGTTCGGAATCTTCCTCCACCGGTATGTGATCACAACCGTTGAGGTAGATGCGGTAATGTTCGGAAGAAATATCAAGCCAATAAGCTTTGTTTACAGTGGAATCATTACCTTTGGGTTCTCCATGTTTGTAAATATGGTGATGCATTTTAAGCTGAAAAAGATCAATATGGTAGAGTCGCTGAAGAGCGTGGAATAAAATAATGAAATGCCAGAAAGATCTTCGTATCCGGAAATATGTGAAATCCCAGGAAAAGCAGGCCTCTGTCTTGACAAAAAAAGAAAATTTCATTATAGTAGGAACATGGCAAAGGCGTTGAATAAGAGGAGTATGCAGATCTACGCTGACAGAGAGAAATGCACAGACGCAAGAGAAGCGCAGGCTGAAAGGCATTTTCAGATGGAGGACTGCAGAAGGTAGCTTAGGAGCCGGGAAACTGAAAGCAGAAATGCAGAACAGATGCAGATGCTGCTGTGTAGGTTTTCACGTACCCCGCGTTAAGGGACAAGAGATAGACGGGAATAACAGATGTTTTTTCCGGATAATGAAGGTGGTACCGCGAGAATGATCGCCCTTCGCACATTAGTTAGTGGCTTTTGTGTGGAGGGCGTGTTTTTTCTTGCAGAGAACAGGAGCATTTTAAGGTTCCTATAATCAGAAAGATTCAGGAGGAAAACATGAGTAAAGAACTTGCAAAGACTTATGATCCCAAGGGTATTGAGGATCGTCTGTACAAAAAATGGATGGATAACGGATACTTCCATGCAAAAGTTAATCCGGACAAAAAACCTTTCACAATCGTAATGCCGCCGCCCAATGTAACCGGACAGCTGCATATGGGCCATGCACTGGATGAGACCATGCAGGATATCCTGATCCGTTTCAAGAGAATGCAGGGTTATGAGGCTCTCTGGCAGCCGGGAACAGACCATGCAGCCATCGCTACAGAGGTTAAGGTAACAGAGAAACTTCGTAAAGAAGGTATCGACAAGAACGAGATCGGCCGCGAGGAATTTATGAAACATGCCTGGGCATGGAAAGAAGAGTACGGCGGAAAGATCATCAACCAGCTGAAAAAACTGGGTGCATCTGCAGACTGGGAGCGCGAGCGCTTTACCATGGATGAAGGCTGCTCCAAGGCTGTTCAGGAGGTATTTATCCGTCTCTATGAAAAAGGATATATTTACAAAGGTTCCAGGATCATCAACTGGTGTCCGGTATGCCAGACTTCTATTTCCGATGCAGAGGTTGTACATGAGGACCAGGATGGATATTTCTGGCACATCAATTATCCGATCGTAGGTGAGGAAGGACGTTTTGTTGAGATCGCAACCACTCGTCCGGAGACACTTCTCGGTGATACAGCAGTTGCTGTAAATCCGGAGGATGAGAGATATAAAGATCTTGTAGGCAAGATGCTGAAACTTCCTCTTACAGACAGAGAGATCCCGGTTATTGCCGATGAGTATGTTGACAAGGAATTCGGAACAGGCTGCGTTAAGATTACACCGGCACATGACCCCAATGACTTCGAGGTTGGACGCCGCCATAATCTTGAGGAGATCAATATCCTTAACGATGATGCGACTATCAACAGCCTTGGCGGAAAATATGCAGGTATGGACCGTTACGAGGCACGTAAGGCCATGGTAGAAGACCTGAAAGAGCAGGGACTCCTTGTAAAAGTTGTTCCGCACAGTCACAGCGTTGGTACCCATGATCGCTGCGGTACAACCGTAGAGCCAATGATCAAACCACAGTGGTTTGTAAAAATGGATGAAATGGCAAAAGCTGCCATCAAGACTCTGGACGACGGAAATCTTCAGTTTGTTCCGGCACGTTTTGACAAGACTTACCTGCACTGGCTGGAGAATATCCGTGACTGGTGTATTTCCCGTCAGCTCTGGTGGGGACACAGAATCCCGGCTTATTACTGCGATGAGTGCGGTGAGATGGTTGTTGCAAGAGAAATGCCTGAGAAGTGCCCGAAATGCGGATGCACACATATGCACCAGGATGAGGACACTCTGGATACCTGGTTCAGTTCCGCACTGTGGCCATTCTCCACGCTTGGATGGCCGGATAAGACACCGGAGCTTGAGTACTTCTATCCGACAGATGTTCTGGTAACCGGATATGATATCATCTTCTTCTGGGTTATCCGTATGGTATTTTCCGCACTGGAGCAGACCGGTGAGACTCCGTTCCACCATGTACTGATCCACGGCCTGGTACGTGACTCCCAAGGACGTAAGATGAGTAAATCCCTTGGAAACGGTATCGATCCGCTGGAAGTTATCGATAAATACGGTGCAGATGCACTTCGTCTGACTCTGATGACAGGTAATGCACCTGGAAATGACATGCGTTTCTACTGGGAGCGTGTAGAGTCCAGCCGTAACTTTGCAAACAAGATCTGGAATGCATCCCGTTTCATTATGATGAACCTGGAAGGAAAGACCGTAACAGAGCCGGAAGACCTGAACGCTCTTTGCAACGAGGATAAATGGATCCTTTCCAGACTGAACACCGTGATCCGCGATGTTACCGAGAACATGGATAAATATGAGCTTGGAATCGCTGTACAGAAAGTTTATGACTTCCTGTGGGATGAGCTCTGTGACTGGTATATCGAGATGGCCAAAGTAAGACTGTGGAAAGCAGAGGAGAACCCGGCAGCAGCAAACGATGCACTGTGGACACTTCGCACTGCACTGACACAGGGACTGAAGCTTCTTCATCCGTTCATGCCGTTTATCACAGAGGAGATCTACTGCACACTGCTTCCTGAGGAAGAGTCCATTATGATCTCTGACTGGCCGGTATACAAAGATGAGATGAACTTTGCAGATGCTGAGAAAGCAGTTTCAAGCTTCCAGGAGGTTGTACGTGGAATCCGTAACACCAGAAACGAGATGAACGTACCGCAGAACAGAAAGACAAATATCTACATCGTAGGCAAGGATGCAGAGTGCTGTGCACGTTTTGAGTCCTGCAAGAAATCCTTTACAAACCTTGCGTTTGCAAAAGAGATCCACGTACAGCAGGATAAGAACGGAATCGGTGAGGATGCGGTATCCATCGTTGTGGCAGACGGTGTGGTTTATCTGCCGCTGGAGGATCTGATCGACCGTGAAAAAGAAATCGAACGTCTCACAAAAGAGCAGGAGCGACTTACAAAAGAAATCGCACGCTGCGAGGGAATGCTGAACAATCCGAATTTTGTGAACAAGGCACCTGCAGCCAAGGTAGAGGCAGAGAAGGAGAAACTTGAGAAATACAAAGAGATGAAAGAGAAAGTGAACCTGCAGTTAACACAGATGGTGAAATAACGAAGGAGTGTTTTAATGAAGTGGTGTAACTTTTTCAATAAGATTTCGCTGATACTTCAGGCTCTGGGCTGTGCAGTCCTGTACTTTGTGATCGAGGCCATATGCAGGCACTCGTTCACAGAGGCGTGGACCTACATGACCACAAGGCCGCTTGTATTTGCTTATAATGCAGCGTTTATCTTTACGACGATGCTGATTGTTTATCTCTTCCGAAAGAGAATTTTCTGGCGTATCTTTGTGGGCAGCTTATGGCTGTTTCTGGGAATCGTAAACGGTGTGCTTCTTCTCAACCGTGTCACACCGTTTACAGGACCGGATGTGAAGAATCTGACAGATGGTCTCAGTATTGCAAAAAAATATCTGACCCATACCCAGATGACCATAGGTGCAGTTCTTCTGGGAATTGCGGTTCTAATCCTTCTGATCATCCTGATAAGGTCGCCGAAGTACAGAGGCAAGCTGAAATATAAGGTGAATATTCCACTGGTCCTGGTTGGGGTTCTTGCATTTGGAGGAATCACACAGCTTGCTCTGGAAAAAAGAGTTCTTTCCAATTATTTTGGAAATATTGCCATAGCTTATGAGGATTACGGATATCCTTACTGTCTGGCAACGACGATCTTTAATACCGGAATCAGTGCACCGAGAGATTATTCCAAAAGCGAGATCAAAAGGATCGAGAAGTCGGAAGAAAATCTTCCGGAAACGAAAGAAGGCAGTCATCCGAATATTCTGTTTTTGCAGCTGGAGTCCTTTTTTGATCCTACGCTGGTAAATTATCTGGAGCTGTCAGAAGATCCTATTCCGAATTTCAGAAAGCTGATGAAGGAGTATTCCTCCGGATATTATAAGGTACCTTCCGTAGGAGCCGGAACCGCAAATACTGAGTTTGAATCCATTACTGGAATGAGCCTTCATTATTTTGGACCGGGAGAATATCCTTACAAGAGTATCCTTAAGGAAACTACATGTGAGAGCGCGCCGTATGTTCTGAAGAATCTGGGCTATACTGCCCATGCAGTACATAACAATGAGGCGAATTTCTACGGAAGAAGAAGCATTTTCCCGAATCTGGGATTTGATACCTTTACTTCGGCAGAGTACATGAAGGATGAAAACCAGAAGAACCCGTTGGGCTGGACCAAGGACAGTGTCCTCACCGATGAGATCGTCAAGTGTCTGGATTCCACAGAAGGACCTGATTATGTATATACTATTTCCGTACAGGGACATGGAGATTACCCTTCAGAACCGGTGTTGGAAAATCCGGAGATCACAGTTTCCGGGGCCCCTACGGACGAGCTGAACAATAAGTGGGAGTATTATGTAAATCAGATCCATGAGATGGATGATTTTGTCAAAGAGCTGACTGATAAGCTGGCAGATTATCCGGAGGATGTGGTACTGGTTATGTATGGTGATCATCTGCCAACCATGGGACTGACTGTGGAGGATGTGGAGAATAAATATCTGTTCCAGACAGAGTATGTGATGTGGGATAATTTCGGACTTAAGAAAAAGAAAGAAAATCTTGCGGCATACCAGATGGCAGCAGAGGTTATGGACCGTGTAGGTATCCATGAGGGAAATATTTTCAAGTATCATCAGGCAAGAAGAAATACCAAAAATTATCAGGTGGATCTGGAGACCCTGCAGTACGATCTTCTTTACGGAAAGCAGTATACATATGACGGAGAGAATCCTTTTGAGCGGACAAAGATGCGTATGGGAATCTATGATACCACACTGGATTCCATTCAGGTTGTGTCTGAGACGGATCACACCTATTATATCCAGGGAACAAACTTTACGCCGTCCAGCCAGGTGAAGATCAACGGAGAATGGTACGATACGGTTTACGTGAATCCTACCAAGCTGATCATTACCGGAAAGGAACTGGATGATTTTGACCGGCTCTCGGTAGTGCAGCGAAGCAACAGTTCCACCAGAAAGGCCATGACAAAGAGCCATGACCGGGCAGTTTATGCACTGCTTGCTGACAGCAAGTGGAAGCTTGACAGTGAAAAGAGCAGTTCTGATACAGGGCTAACGGATACAGCGTCAGAAACGGGATCCACAGAAGATTCCGGTGAAGAAAACAGTACAGACAACCAGTAAATGACATAGAAAAGATACTCCGATACAAAAAATGTCGGATAAAATATTACGATTAGGACTGGACATCTTCCACCACTATTATATAATGGTATCGTAACGAACAGAAGGGGAGAAGCTTTTCTCCCCAAAAGTTCTTTACGAATACATTATAGATAAGTGATGGTTTTTTTTATGAATTACGAAGAAGCAGTTGCGTATATTGAAGATATACCGAGATTTACTACTAAGAACAGCCTGGACCATACCAGAGAATGTTTAAGAAGACTTGGAGATCCGCAGAGGAAATTCCGTGTGATCCATGTGGCAGGAACCAACGGAAAGGGAAGTACCTGTGCTTTTATCACATCGGTCCTTCGGGAAGCAGGATATTCCTGCGGACTTTTTACATCTCCTCATCTGGTGGAGATCAACGAGCGTTTTCAGATCAACGAGGAAGTGATCGATGACGATACCTTCCTTTGTGCTTTTGAAAAAGTTAAAAAGCTTTCCGATGAGCTGGTTGCGGAGGGCAGCTATCATCCCACCTATTTTGAGACACTCCTTCTGATGGGAATGGTGATCTTTGCAGAAGCCGGCGTGGATTATGTAACACTGGAGACCGGCCTTGGCGGACGTCTGGATGCAACCACTGCGGTGGAGGATCCGGCAGCCTGTGTGATCACATCCATCAGCCTGGATCATATGCAGTATCTTGGGAATACGGTTTCCGAGATCGCAGGAGAGAAGGCAGGGATCATGGTGCCGGGTGTTCCGGTGATCTACGACGGAAATGATCCGGATGCGGCCGTAGTGATGCGTGAGAATGCAGAGAAGCTGGGATGTCCATATTATGAGCTGAAACGGGAAGATACAGAGATCCATAAGATCACAAAGGACGGAATCCGATTTTCTCTTAAGGACAAGACATATGGCGATACCGTATTTGACATACCGTTTATCGCCCGTTATCAGGTTATGAATGCAGCTCTTGCGGTAAAAACCATTCAGGTACTGGAAGATCAGATCCCGGTATCTCTGGAGGCTCTGAAGGCCGGTATGGCCAAAACACGCTGGCAGGGAAGGATGGAAACGGTTCTTCCGGGTGTGATCGTGGATGGCGCACATAACGAAGACGGTGTTGAGAAGTTTGTAGAGACAGCAGAACATTTCCAGAAGGAATTTCCTCTGACTTTGCTGTTTTCCGCAGTGGATGACAAGGACTATACGGATATGATCCGTACGATCTGTACCAGGATCCGTTTCCGACATGTGATCGTCACACAGGTAGGCGGATACCGTAAAGTTCCGGTCGAAGAGCTTGCGGAGATCTTCCGTGAAGACGGAGTACCGGAAGTTGAAGCAATAGAGGATGTTCCGGCAGCTTTTGAACGGGCAGTAAAGGAAAAAGGCGAGGATGGAATGCTGTTCTGTGTAGGATCCCTTTATCTGGTCGGTGAGATCAAGGCTGTGATCAGGAGGAAAAAATTATGATCGATTATGAAGAGGAACTGAAGAAATTTGAACCATGTCTGGATGTGGCAGATGTAGAAGGCGCCATTTATGACCGGGAGATCACAGATATCATGGATGTACTCCAGGAGATGCTGCGTGAGGTCAAGAGCAACAGACGTGTAAGATAAGGAGAAGTGAATGAACTGCATAAACTGTGGAGCGTTCCTGACAGATACAGATCTGGATTACTGTCCGCACTGTGGAGCCAATGTACTGATCCAGAAGAAGGTGGATTACCTTTCCAAGCTTTATTATAACCAGGGCCTGGAAAAAGCCAGTATCCGGGATCTGTCCGGGGCGATCAGCTGTCTGAAGCAGAGTCTTGCCTATGACAAACGGAATATCCGTGCGAGAAATCTTCTTGGCCTTGTATATTTTGAGACCGGTGAGGTGGTTGCCGCACTGAGTGAGTGGGTCATCAGCAAGAATATCCAGAAGAATCGGAATCTGGCTTCAGAATATATTGCCAGGCTTCAGGCAAACCAGAACAAACTGGAAACGATCAACGAAAGCATCAAGAAATACAACAATGCCCTTGCCATGTGCAGGGAAGGCCATGAGGATATGGCGGCCATCCGCCTGAAAAAGATCCTGTCCCAGAATCCCAAGCTGATCAAGGGGTATCACCTTCTTGCGCTGATCCAGATGAAGAATCAGGAGTGGAACAAGGCAAGAAGAACCCTGAAAAAAGCAGCCAGGATCGACAAGACCAATACCACTACACTTCGTTTCCTGCGTGAAGTTGACGAGCAGACGGGTGTTACCACAAAGATAGAAAAACGGCGTAAGGGCTTGTTTGGAAATGAAAAAAATGAGAATGATAATATTTCCGGAGAAATCGTTGTAAGGCCGTCGTCTTATAAAGAAAGATCAAAGATATCACTTTTCTTTACCACGGTACTTGGATTTGCGGCAGGTGCGGCAGCATTCTGGCTTCTTGTACTGCCGGCTGTGAAACAGGATATTTACAGGCAGGCCAATGAGCAGATCATACAATACAGTGATTCTCTTTCCAGCCAAAGTGTGGAGCTTACCAAGGCTCAGGGAGAAGTTGCCCAGTCCAGTGATACGGCAGATGCAGTTGCCAAGCAGGCAGAGGAAGAGCAGAAACGCAGTCAGAGCTATGAGGCTTTGTTCAATGCATATACTGCCATGCAGCAGGATGATCTGGATACAGCAGCGCTGGAGCTCCAGAAGGTATATGTGGATACACTGTCAGATTCTGCAAAGGGGATCTACAGTACTATCAGCGGAAAGACCGGTGTAAGCGGGATCGAGAGCGGAGCTTCTGACGGAACGGCAAGTGCTGACAGCAGCACAGATGGAACATCTGAAGCAGGAGCTGATGCCGCTGCTTCGGATGGAGAGGATACACAGAGCTCTGACGGAGATACCGGAGAAGACAGCAGCTACAGTGACGGAGGATATGAGGATTCCTCTTACGATGACGGTTATACAGAATAAAAAAGATCATAACTCATACAGAGGAGAAACCTCGGATAAGGGGAATGTGCGTTGGCGCATTCCTCTTTTTTTACCCTTTGGTCATAAAAAATGGAATAAAAAATCAAAAATGGGGGAATGATAAAATGACATCAGGTTTTGAAAAATCCGGAACCGTGCTGACTGTACATCTTCCGGCGGAACTGGATCATCCGGCTTCTGATGAGATTCGGAGAGAATCAGACCGAATTATTGGACATGACTATATAAAAAACATGATCTTTGATTTCTCAGAGACCGTTTTTATGGACAGTTCCGGGATCGGCCTGCTGATGGGGAGATATCGGGCACTTGGTATGAGGGGGAAATGTGTGCAGGTTATCAATGTGAACAGTCATATTGCAAAGCTTCTGCGGCTATCCGGAGTGGGAAAATATATTGAAATCTGTGGAAGTGAAAAATCGGCAGGTGAACAGGAGGGTGTTTATGATGGAAAACACAAATGAAATGACGATCATTTTTGACAGCAGACCGGTAAATGAAGCACTGGCAAGAGTGGCTGTGGCTTCATTCTGCACACAGCTGAATCCTACGCTGGAAGAAATTTCGGATCTGAAGACCGCAGTATCGGAGGCAGTGACCAACTGCATCATACACGGGTATGAAGGGGAGATACATAAGATCCGGGTAGAATGTCGTCTCCGAGGGCAGGAGCTTCAGGTAGATGTAACGGATCACGGAGCCGGGATCCCGGATATCAAAAAAGCCATGGAGCCACTGTTTACCACAAAGGCTGATAAAGACCGCTCCGGTATGGGGTTTACATTCATGGAGGCATTTATGGATGAGCTTCAGGTGGAATCGGAGGTTGGTCGTGGAACTACTGTGCACATGAAAAAGATCATCAGGAGGTAACTATGGATCGTACTCTTGTCCTCATCGGGCGTGCACACCAGGGGGATAAAGCGGCAAGAGATCTTTTGTTTGAGGAAAATACAGGGCTGATATACAGTGTGGCAAAGCGTTTTTTGGGACGTGGGGTGGAGATGGAGGATCTGTTCCAGATCGGCAGCATCGGACTTCTGAAAGCAGTGGATAAGTTTGACATGTCCTATGATGTGAAATTTTCCACCTATGCAGTTCCCATGATCATCGGAGAGATCAAACGTTATCTCAGGGACGACGGGATACTGAAGGTAAGCCGTTCTCTGAAGGAAAATCACTACCGGATCTATCAGGTGAGAGAAGCACTGACACGACGGCTGGAGCGGGAACCTACGACGGGAGAAATGGCAGCGGAAATGGGAATTTCCATAGAAGAACTGGTAATGACTATGGAATCCGGTGCAGAGGTGGAATCCCTTCACAAAACGATCTATCAGGGTGAGGGAACGGAGATTTCTCTGATGGACAAGCTCCCGGAAAAAGAAAACCGGCAGGAAAAAGCACTGGACAGGATTTTTTTGGAAGAGATACTGGGGACTCTGGAGGCAAAGGAGCGGAGGCTGATCTATATGCGGTATTTTCAGAACATGACCCAGATGGAGATCGCCCATGAGCTTGGCGTATCCCAGGTACAGGTATCCAGAATGGAAAAGAGGATCCTGCGCAGTCTGCAGGAATCCGCAGAGAAAAAATAAAAGGGAGCCATGAGAAATGCTGCTGTTTTCTCATGGCTCCCTTTTGTGGGCAGCAGGTTCGATCAGACTGCTGCTTTTTTATGAAAAAGTACATTTTTGTATTTGGAAAGTGCTCCAAGAAGGATCATACCGATCACACCGGCTGAGATAAATTCGCCGGCTCCTACTGTGAGCATCATAAACGGGATAGGAAGGTTAATGCCATATCCGTAACGAAGCACAAGAGGAACGATCACAATGTTGGAAATGATCGGTGGAATCGGGGCTGTCCATTTACCTGTATTGCGAAGCTTGTAGGTGAAGAATGCACCGATGAGTGTGGCAATGCTTCCGAAAATGATGTCAACCGGAATCGCACCGCCCAGAAGATTGGCGATGATACATCCCACAAAAAGTCCCGGGATGGCAGCCGGTGTGAAGAACGGAAGCACAGTCAGCGCCTCGGAAAACCGGATCTGAACTTCACCGAAGCTAAGTGGCGCGAATACCAGTGTCAGGACAACATATACAGCTGCAATGGCAGCTCCCTGTACCAGAAAATGAGTACCTTTGTTTTTCATGTTTTTTATTCTCCTTTAGTTTTGTTTTACGAGTGGAAGGTCACGAACACTCGGCACATTTATAGGCGGTGACCGCCTTGTAAGCCCTGTACGACCTTGGTTTTTGCGGGCTTTTGCAGCGAAACTGAGTATAGCATAAGGGGCGTGGAAATGCAAGGTACGATCCTGACTATTTGATAACCCTGGCCTGTGTGGACAGACCCTGGCTCTGAAGCAGGCCAGACAGAAGCAAAAGCAGCAGGAACCTTATGGAAACAGGGGCTTTTTTCTTGACAGCTTTTTGTGATATTGATAAAATATATTTCAGTATATAGGTTAAAGGGGCATTGGTTTTGATCTAAATCGATGTCTCTTTATTTATGTATCACACACATTATACCAGGGAGGTAGAAAGATGTTAAAAGTATGGATCGCAGGTGCCAACGGACAGATCGGACGGGCACTGAATGATGTTCTGGATCCAATGCAGATCGAGACTCTGAACACAGATCTTGATGAGCTGGATATCACAGACACAGATGAAGTGATCAACTTCGGTTCCATTAACCGTCCGGATGTGATCATCAACTGCACCGGTATCACAGATACCGATGAGTGTGAGAAGAATCCGGAACATGCATACCGTGTCAACGCACTGGGAGCAAGAAACTTAAGCATCGTGGCAAGAAAATGCGGGGCAAAGATCGTCCAGCTTTCCACAGATGATGTTTTCGACGGAAAGAGCAAAAAACCGTATACAGAGTTTGACGATACCAATCCGCTGACTGTTTACGGCCGTTCCAAGAGAGCCGGAGAGAACTATGTAAAAGAGTTTACACACAAACATTTCATTATCCGAAGCAACTGGGTATACGGAAAAGGCGGAAACAATTTTGTAAACCGTGTGCTGGAGACCGCAGAAAAAGGCCAGGCGCTTTCCGTTGCTTCGGATCAGTTTGGATCACCGACCAGTGCCAAGGATCTGGCAAGAATGATCCTGTATCTTATCGATACCAACGAATATGGAACTTATCACGTAACCTGCAGCGGTGTATGCAACCGTTATGAGTTTGCAACAGAGATCCTTCGCCTTGCAGGAAAGGAGATCGAACTGAGATCCGTGCCGACAGAGCAGTCAGATCTTTCTTCTGTCAGACCGCCTTATGCCGTCCTTGATAATTTTATCCTCCGTATCATTGAAGTGTATGATATGCCGGACTGGAAAGCATCACTGAAAGAATATATGGATGAAAGAACGGAGGATTAGGATGAAAGAAAAAAATATAAAAGAGAAAACACAACAGAAAAAGAAAATGGGTCTTACCACGAGGATCTTTGTGGCGCTGATCGCAGGTGCGATACTGGGAATCATTCTCTGTTACCTGGTTCCTGACAGCAGCTTCAAGAAAGATGTGATCGTGGAGGGAATCCTTTATGTGATCGGACAGGGATTTATCCGTCTGATGAAAATGCTGGTTGTACCGCTGGTATTCTGTTCACTTGTCTGCGGAAGTATGTCCATCGGTGATACCAAGAAGCTTGGAACCGTAGGTGTGAGAACACTGGTATTTTATCTGGCGACTACAGCTCTGGCTGTTTCTGTTGCTTTGACTGTAGGTAATCTGATCAATCCGGGTGTGGGACTCGATATGAGCTCTATTCAGTCCTCCGCTTCCTCTGTGGAGACTATGGAGGCTACCTCTCTTACAGATACTATCCTGAATATCATCCCGGACAATCCGATCAATTCCCTGGCAAGCGGAACCATGCTTCAGGTTATCGTATTTGCCCTGATCGTGGGTGTGATCCTTGCGAAAATGGGAGAGCGCGCAGAGACAGTAGCGAACTTTTTCAGCCAGTTCAATGATATCATGATGGAGATGACCATGATGATCATGGCACTTGCACCGATCGGTGTATTCTGCCTCATCAGCAGAACCTTTGCAAACATCGGTTTCAGCGCGTTTATCCCGCTGGCAAAATATATGATCGGTGTTCTCCTTGCGCTGGCGATCCAGTGCTTCGGCGTATACCAGATCCTGCTGAAGATCTTCACAGGACTGAATCCGATAAAATTCATCAAGAAATTTTTCCCGGTTATGGCATTTGCATTCTCAACAGCTACATCCAATGCCACGATCCCGATGTCCATTGATACCCTGTCCAAGAAAGTGGGTGTTTCCAAGAAGATCTCTTCATTTACCATTCCTCTTGGAGCTACTATCAACATGGACGGTACCTCTATCATGCAGGGTGTTGCCGTAGTATTTGCGGCACAGGCTTTTGGTATCCACTTAAGTCCGATGGATTATGTGACAGTTATCGGAACTGCAACCCTTGCTTCCGTAGGAACTGCCGGTGTACCAAGTGTTGGTCTTGTTACCCTGACCATGGTATTTAACTCTGTAGGTCTTCCGGTTGAGGCCATTGGTCTGATCATGGGTATTGACCGTATCCTGGATATGACCAGAACAGCAGTTAACATTACCGGTGATGCAGTCTGCACAACCATCGTTGCACACCAGAACAATGCACTGGATAGAAAAGTGTTCAACGAATCAAACTAAATATCCGGTTCAGAAAAAGATCCGACCCTTTCGGGTGAGATAAAAAACGAAAAACGGCTGTACATATCGTAAGAACGATATGTGCGGCCGTTTTTTAACGAAATCAGGTGAGTCCCCTGCTTATTCCTGCTCCAGAACACCCATGACAGAGGGCACTTCCAGCTGCTGATAGGTGTGAAGGATCTTTTCCAGCTCAAAGATAGCAGGGGTAAGAAACTTATTCTTGTGATAGACCAGCTTGAATTTCCGGTTCCATTCCCCTGCTTCGTTGCAGAAGACCCGGACTGAACGGTGACGGATCTCATGATGCATAAGACGGATGGACATAACAGAGAGCATCTGGTTATACAGCACTGCGTTCAGCAGTGCCCGCGGACTGTTGGCTTCCCAGGCAGTTCGGATCTTCAGATCATGGCGAAGGGTGTAATCCTCAAAAAGCTGTCTGGTACCGCTTCCATATTCCCGGACTGCAAATTTCTGGTTGTTCAGCTCCTGGACATGGATGCGTCCTCTGCGGTAAAACGGATGCTTTTTTCCGGCGGCAAGGACCAGACAGTCGTCGATGATGGGAAGAACGACAAGGTCCGGGGAATGGATCTCACCTTCTACCACAGCAGCGTCCAGCTCAGAACGCAGAAGCTTCTGTTCGATATTTTGCGTGTTGGTGACAAAGGAGTAAACGTCAAGGCCCGGGATTTTTTTCTGCAGATCCAGGATAATGGATGGGGTCAGGCAGGTTCCCACAGTGAGGGTGGAGCCAAGCTTCAGGGTGGAAGACTGTCCCTGGTTCTGCATCAGCTCTTCCAGCTGCTGAAACTGGCGGATCATTTCACGGGCATGGGGAAGAAGAAGCTTTCCCCGTTCTGTGAGATAAAGCTTTTTCCCAAGACGTTCAAAGAGAAGGCCGTTATAATGAGCTTCCAGCTCACGGACGGCCTGACTGACTGTTGGCTGGGAAAGATAAAGATGTTTGGCAGCAGCACTCATGGAGCCCTGTTCCGCAACGGCCGCAAAAACAGTGAGATGGCGGATGGTCATATGGAATCTCCTTTTATTGTAAATTGGTATATAGGTAAAACCTATCATTTTTATAAAATAATATCATTTCTCAAATACATCTTCAAGTGGTATAGTAGGAAGTACGTGAAAACGATTTCAACATTGCAAAATACAGGGCAACGATACCGTGGGAAAGTATCGGAATGCCGGTGAGACCAGGAGGAGGAAATATGTCAGCATTAACTGTAAGCAAAGAGGAAGAGAAAAGACTGAAGGGGCAGGGTTTTTTAAATAACCGGGGAACCGATGAATTTTCTGCACGGGTGATCACTGTAAACGGAAAGGTGACAGCGGCACAGCACAGATGTATGGCGGAAGCAGCAGAGAAATTCGGCAACGGAAATCTTACCTACACGACCAGGCTTTCCGTGGAGATCCAGGGAATCCCCTACGAAAAGATCGAAGAGTTTCAGGAATTTATTGCGAAGGAAGGTCTGGAGACAGGAGGAACAGGAGCAAAGGTCCGACCGGTAGTATCCTGCAAGGGAACCACCTGTCAGTATGGACTTCTGGATTCCTATGCAATTTCAGAAGAGATTTTCCGGAGATTCTATAAAGGCTACCGTCAGGTTGCACTGCCGCATAAATTTAAGATCGCAGTAGGCGGATGCCCGAATAACTGTGTGAAACCAAATCTGAATGATGTGGGGATCATCGGACAGAGGATCCCGCACTTTGACAGCGAGGCCTGCAAGGGCTGCAAAAAATGTGCCATTGAAGCTGCATGTCCGAATAAAGTGGCGAAGGTCGTTGACGGGAAGCTGCACATCGATGAGGAGCTTTGCAGACACTGCGGAAGATGTGTGGGAAAATGTCCGTTCCACTCCATTCCGGACGGTATCTACGGATTCAAGATCTATATCGGTGGACGCTGGGGAAAGAAAATTTCTCATGGAAAGGCCCTGAACCGGATCTTTACGTCGGAGGAAGAGGCACTTGATGTTATTGAGAAGGCAATCCTGCTTTTTAAGGACCAGGGATTAAAGGGAGAACGTTTTGCCGAGACTATAGAACGAATTGGATTCGAAAATGCAGAAAAACAATTATTGGAAAAAAATCTTCTGGAAAGAAAAATGGAAATTTTGTCCAAATAGAGATATAAAAAAACTTCCTATTATATAAGCTGTCTGAAACTGAAAAAATGCGAACAATAATATAAAAAAATTTTATTTCATTTATATAAAATTTTATTATATCACAATATTAACAAAAAACTAAGTGAAAATTCTATTTGAAATATGCAAAATAATGTGATAAAGTATTAACAATACATGAACGGAGGTAAAAAGAGTGGAAAACTACATGTATTTGGTGCCGGTGGCAGCAGTACTGGCACTTCTGTTCGCAGCATACCTTGCAGCGAAGGTCAGCAAGCAGGATGCAGGAACAGACAGAATGAAGGAGATCGCAGGTGCGATCGCAGAAGGTGCCCGCGCCTTCTTAACAGCAGAGTACAAGATCCTGGTTATTTTTGTAGCCGTACTTTTTGTACTGATCGGAATCGGAGTTGGAAGCTGGGTAACAGCAATCTGCTTCGTAGTAGGTGCTCTGTTTTCAACAATCGCAGGATACTGCGGTATGACCGTTGCAACAAAGGCTAATGTAAGAACAGCAAATGCAGCAAAAGAGGGAGGAATGAACAAGGCTCTTTCCATTGCATTCTCCGGCGGTGCTGTTATGGGTATGTGTGTTGCAGGTCTTGGTGCACTTGGTGTCAGCGTTGTGTATATCATCACAAAGAACGTTGACGTACTTTCTGGATTCAGCCTTGGTGCTTCTTCCATCGCACTGTTTGCACGTGTTGGTGGTGGAATTTATACAAAGGCAGCTGACGTAGGAGCTGACCTTGTAGGTAAGGTTGAGGCAGGAATCCCTGAGGATGACCCTCGTAACCCGGCTGTTATCGCTGATAACGTAGGTGATAACGTAGGTGATGTTGCAGGTATGGGAGCAGACCTTTTTGAGTCCTATGTAGGATCTCTGGTATCTGCCATTACACTTGGTGCGGCAGCCGGAGCAGTTTCCGGTGTTCTCTATCCGCTGGCTATCGCAGGCTGCGGACTGATCGCATCCATCATCGCAACATTCTTTGTAAAAGGTGATGAAAACTCTAACCCGCAGAAAGCCCTCACAAGAGGAAGCTATGTATCTGCTGCACTTGTTATCATCGTTTCCCTGATCCTCAGCCAGACACTCTTCGGAGGAATGCAGGCAGCCATCGCTGTTATCGCAGGTCTTGTTGTTGGTGTTATCATCGGAAACATTACTGAGTACTACACATCTGCAGATTACAAACCGGTTCAGGGAATCGGCGAGCAGTCTGAGACTGGTGCAGCTACAACTATCATCAGCGGTATCGCTGTTGGTATGAAATCCACAGCATTCCCGATCCTTCTGATCTGTGTTGGTATCTTTGTTGCATACGGAGTAAACGGATTATACGGAATCGCTCTTGCAGCTGTTGGTATGCTTTCTACAACAGGAATCACAGTTGCCGTTGACGCATATGGCCCGATCGCTGACAATGCCGGTGGTATTGCAGAGATGTCCGGACTTGACGAGTCTGTTCGTGAGATCACAGATAAGCTTGACTCTGTAGGTAACACAACAGCAGCTATGGGTAAAGGTTTCGCAATCGGTTCCGCAGCTCTTACAGCACTTGCACTGTTCGTATCTTACGCAAATGCAGTAGGCATGGATGCAATCAATATCCTTGCTCCTCGTGTTACAATCGGTATCTTCATCGGTGGTATGCTTACATTCCTCTTCTCAGCTTTCACTATGGAATCTGTTTCCAAGGCTGCTTACAAGATGATCGAGGAAGTAAGACGTCAGTTCCGTGAGAAACCAGGTATCATGAAAGGTACCGAGAAACCGGATTACAAATCATGCGTTGCAATCTCCACAACAGCAGCTCTTCACGAGATGATGCTTCCTGGAATCATGGCAGTCGTTGTTCCGGTTATCGTAGGTGTTGTTCTTGGTGTTGAGGCTCTTGGTGGACTTCTTTCCGGTGCTCTTGTAACAGGTGTACTGATGGCAATCTTCATGTCCAACGCAGGTGGTGCATGGGATAATGCTAAGAAATACATCGAGACAGGACATCATGGCGGAAAAGGCAGCGAGGCGCACAAAGCAGCCGTTGTCGGCGATACAGTCGGCGACCCGTTCAAAGATACATCAGGTCCGTCCATCAACATCCTGATCAAACTTATGACCATCGTGTCACTGGTATTTGCTCCTCTGTTCTTATCCATCGGAGGACTTCTGTAATCATTATTTCAGAAAAACAGTAAACCCATATTATATAAAAAAGCTCTTTGCAGAGAAATCTGTAAGGAGCTTTTTGTGCGACAAGCGGCTGATCTGTACGGATAGGTCGTTGAATCCTGGATTAAGGCTCATGCTTCTTTTTCCGGATTTTCGGTCCGTTCTGCCTGTTCGATCAGTGTCTGGTTTACATCATCTTCATAGGTACGCATCTGTACCTGCATGGGTGTGGGATCATCGCTCAGTTTCAGATGTCCGAAATGATTAAAAAAGAGCAGTACACCAAGGCCGATCCCGACAGAGTAGGAGAGCTCCAGAATGGTAAAACCGTCGGAGCTTTTTCCCATGACAAGGGTGTAAAACTGGTCAAAAAGGCTCCCAAGATCCACGTCATTGTTAAAAGTCATAATAGAAAAAGCGGCGCCGAAAAAGGAAACCAGGCATACAAAAAAGATTTTTACATACCGGAAAAGCTTTCCTGTGGCGGAACTGATGCGGTAGGTGATGATGAAATCCGTTTCTCCCATGGGAGAAATATCAATAGATGGTTCCAGCTTCTGGATCTTTTTCAGAAGATCTGACACAGACATGACATAGCGTCCGGGCTTTGTCTCGTCCAGAACCATTACCGGCATGACCCGGAGACGGTTGAGGATCTTTGGATCACTCATGGAAAGGGCGGCAATGTCCTGGAGGTATACATGGGGATTGGTAACTTCGATATTCTGATCCAGCTGAAGATAAAGAGTATCGCTCATGAGAAAAAACTCCTTTCTCGAAACCTTACTTTTTCATTTTCGGCCGGAAGAAAAAACTGGCCAGATAAGAGAAGATCAGGGCAGAGGAAACTCCGGCCGCACAGGCAGTAAAGCCTCCTGTGAAAAGTCCCAGGATACCGTCTTCTTCAATGGCTTTTTTCATTCCTTCCCACAACACATGGCCGAAACCGATCAGGGGAACGGAAGCTCCGGCACCTGCAAAATCCACCAGCGGCTTGTAGATACCAACGGCACTTAATACGGCACCGCTGCACACCAGAAGTACCATCACGCGGCCAGGCATCAGCTTTGTTTTGTCCAGAAGGATCTGGATCAGGGCGCAGATGAGACCGCCGAACCAGAATGCGTTGAAATAATCCATACTTACACCTCCATATGCTCAATGACAACTCCGTGGGCGATACCTGGAATACTGTCACCTTCGTTGAAACTTACCTTGGAAAGAAGGGCGCCTGTGGGCACAAAAAGAATCCGCTTCCATTCCCCGGATACAACTTTTGGAAGGATATAGGAGGCAAGGACTACGGCAGAACAGCCACAGCCGCTTCCTCCTGCGTGAGTATCCTGAGATGGATTGTCATAGATCAGGATTCCGCAGTCTTTATGAATGGGTGAGAGCTGGATGTTCTGTTCGGACAGAAGATCCAGGAGAATTTTTTGCCCGATGCTCCCCAGATCCCCGGTAAAGACGGCATCGTAATCCGAAGGCTTCCGCCCGAAATCTGAAAAGTTCCGGGCAATGGTGTCGCAGGCAGCAGGAGCCATGCAGCCGCCCATGTTCATGGAATCTTTGAGTCCGTAATCCATGACCCGGCCGGCCGTAAGTCCAGTGATGGCAGCGCAGCCGTTGCCGGAGCGTAGAGGAGATTTTTCCCCTGGAGGGGCTGTGTTCAGAATACAGGCGCCGCTTCCTGTTACAGTCCAGGTGGCAGAAAAGGGCCGCTGATTACCGTATCCCAGAGGAAAACGAAATTCTTTTTCCGCACTTGCAAAATGGCTGGAGGTGGCACATAAGACCCGGGTGCCGAAACCGGCGGTGAGAGCAAGGCAGCCGAGAGACAAGGACTCCCCCATGGTGGAGCAGGCGCCGTAAAGTCCGTAGAAAGGAATTCCAAGCCCGGCGGAACCAAAGCAGGTAGCTGCAGTCTGGGCAAGAAGATCTCCGGCAAACATCAGGTGGATATCTTCGAAGTCCAGTCCGGCTTTGTTCATGGCCAGAGTGGCAGTTTCTTTCTGCAGGGTACTTTCCGCAGATTCCCAGGTGCCGCAGCCAAACATGGGATCTTTACAGATCAGGTCAAAAAAATCTCCAAGAGGACCATCAGCTTCTTTCTGGCTGACAATAGATGCGGCGCTTTCGATATAAAGAGGCTGTGAAAAGGAAATGCTGGCTGCGCCAAGATGAAGATTTCTACTCATGATATCACCTCCAGGATTTTCAGAATGTAATAGATCACACCGAGAGCCCAGGCACTTAAGATACCGTATAGAATCACAGGTCCTGCAATGGTAAAGATCTTGCATCCAATGCCGAAGACCTGTCCTTCTGCACGGAACTCAATGGCGGATGCTGCTACCGAATTGGCAAAACCGGTAATGGGAACAAGGCTCCCGGCACCACCGAATTTGCCGATCTTCGGGTAGATCCCAAACCCTGTGAGAATGACGCTTAAAAGGATGAGAAGTACAGAACACCAGGTTCTGGCGTCGGAAGTGTCCGCACCGAGAGCCAGGGCTGTGTTGATAATGACCTGGCCAAGAAGACAGATCAGTCCGCCCGTGAGAAATGCTTTTGCCATATTCAGAGGAAGACTGTGGGTTGGGGTAAGCTGTTTGACATACTGTTCGTATTTTTTTTCGTCAATATTACGCATATGAAAAATCCTTTCGCAAGATGATGGAGGGCTGTAAAGTTTACATCCAGCCCATGGCATAATAAAAAAGAGAGCCAAAAGTTTTTCCGGCAGCAATGGATATGATCACAAGAGAAAGTCCCTGGGTGAGTTTCAGGCGTCTGGCGAAAACGGGAAAGACTTTTGCAATTTCTGCCAGTGCCAGGATCCAGCCACCCAGGAAAATTCCGAAGAATACTCCGCAGACAGCCAGGAAAAAAGGTCCCAGTGGGATCCTGACCGGAAAGAGGGTAACGATGGTTCCGGCAACGGTTCCCAGAAGTGACATATCTTCATATAAAAAAATGTGATTGGCTGTGTGGGTGATGCCTGCATAACGGGGAACAATGGAAAGTCCGATCAGCAGTCCGGAAACTCCTCCGGCTACGATGATACCGGAACAGAAACCGGTGAAGCACAAAAGCACCTGTTGAAACATGGACGGAACCTCCTTTGTGTATTTCTATGGAAGTAGTATGAGTGAATATAAAATTTTTATGCGAAAATCTTAAAAAACAAGAATATCTGTACATTTTCTGACTTAGATAGTATAATAAAAAAGGCTATAGACAGCGGCGTACAGGCGCTGTCTTTCTTAACCGGAAGAAAAAACAGTGTCAGGAGGACGGATATGCAGGATGCTTTTTCACGAATGGAATTGCTCGTTGGAAATACAGGTGTAAAAAAACTCAGCATGGCGAAGATTGCAGTATTCGGCCTTGGCGGAGCCGGAGCGCAGGCAGCAGAGGCACTCGCACGCTGCGGTGTGGGAAGTCTGACACTGATCGACCATGAAAAGATCACACTGCCCAATATCGGAAGTCAGGTTCTGGCACTTCATTCCACTTTGGGAATGAGCAAGGTAGAAGCAGCCAAGAAGAGAATCCGTGATATTGACGAGAATATTCTGGTGCATACTTACGAAACCTTTTATAATGAGGAGACTGCGGGAATGTTTGACTTATGTTCTTTTGATTACATCGTGGATGCACTGGGTACAATATCATCCAAGCTGCTCCTGATCAGAAGAGCAGCGGAAGCACATGTACCTTTGATATCATGTATGGATATAGGCAATAAACTGGATCCATCCAGACTGGAAATTGCAGATATAGGCAGAACTACCGTATGTCCGGTAACTAAAATGATAAAAACAGAACTGCGTAAGAGAGGAATACGGAAGCTTAAGGTACTGTATTCCAGAGAACGTCCCACAAGAGAGAAACTTTTCCGGAGAAGCAGAACCGTGGTGAAGAAATCTGTGGAGGGAAATATTTCTTTTGTGATGGGAACTGCGGGATATCTGCTTGCCGGAGAAGTTGTAAGGGATATACTGGCGGCAGGAAGTGGTTTACGCAGCTGACAATAAGAATAGATAGAAATAAAACAGAAAGACTGAGGAACAGAAACAGTGAATTCAGAGATCAGAAAAATGTTTTGCGATCTTCTTGGAGAGGATCGTGTTTTTACAGAAGAAGCAATGAGCCAGCATACGACTTTTAAGATCGGAGGTCCGGCTGATTATTTTCTGATGCCGGATAAAGGCGAAGATGTGGGCCGTGTTATAAAAATCTGTAAAGAGAAAGAGATTCCGTATTTTATCCTTGGAAATGGAAGCAATCTTCTTGTAGGAGACGGTGGGTATCGTGGAGCTGTGATCCAGATCTACAGAAATATGTCGTCGGTTACAGTTGAGGGAAATGAGATCACGGCACAGGCAGGTGCATTGCTTTCGGCTGTGGCAGCTGCCGCCAAAAATGCTTCACTTACAGGCTTCGAGTTTGCGGGAGGGATTCCGGGAACGATAGGCGGCGCGGTTGTGATGAATGCAGGGGCTTATGGTGGTGAAATGAAAGATGTTCTTACAGAGGTAACTGTCATGAATGCCGAGGGTGATATTTTTACACTTCCCACAGAAGAACTTGAATTGGGATATCGGACCAGTATCATCAAAACAGCAGGCTATATTGTTCTGGAAGCAAAGATCCGTCTGAAAGAGGGAGATCCGGAAGTAATCCGGGAGACCATGAAGGATCTGACTATCCGTCGTACTACCAAACAGCCGCTGGAGTATCCAAGTGCAGGAAGTACCTTTAAGAGACCGGAAGGATATTTTGCAGGCAA
Source organism: Blautia sp. MSK.20.85 (assembly GCF_013317245.1). Lineage (NCBI taxonomy): Bacteria > Bacillati > Bacillota > Clostridia > Lachnospirales > Lachnospiraceae > Blautia > Blautia sp. MSK.20.85. Next base: position 34,178 of record NZ_JAAIUN010000020.1, on the reverse strand, counting down.
GCTGATCATGGACAGCGGCCTTGCGGGATATCAGGTAGGTGGTGCCCAGGTTTCCGAAAAACATTGTGGTTTTGTGATCAATGCAGGTGACGCCACTGCGAGAGATGTCCGTACACTGATGGATAATGTGAGGGACATTGTATATAAGAAATATGGAGTTACCCTGGAACCGGAAGTGAAGTTCCTGGGTGAGTTTTAACGCAGAAAGAAAAGCAGATGACTGCTGTATGAATAACGGAAGAAGAAATGGAAAGGAAGAGAGATTATGCGTTTTGTGATCGTTACAGGAGTTTCAGGAGCGGGAAAAACCGCCGCACTTAAGATGCTGGAGGATATGAATTATTTCTGCGTGGATAATCTTCCGATTCAGCTTCTGGAGAAATTCGCTTCCCTTCTTCCGGAAATGCAGAGTGAGAACGTAAGGAATGTTGCGCTTGGAATCGATGCCAGGAGCGGGAGTGCTCTTGATGAACTGGAAGTGGTGCTGGACCGCATGAAACAGACAGGATACGATTATGAGATCCTGTTCATGGATGCGGAAGACTCTGTTCTTGTGAAGAGATATAAAGAATCCAGAAGAAGTCACCCGCTTGCTAGGACAGGAAGAGTGGATGAGGGAATCCGCCTGGAACGTGAAAAAACAAAATTTCTCCGGAAGCGTGCAGATTATATTATTGATACCAGCCACCTTCTTACCAGAGAGCTGCGTCAGGAGATAGAGAAGATTTTTGTGGATGACAGAGAATTCAGCAATATCATGATCTCTGTTCTTTCCTTCGGATTTAAGTATGGAATCCCGGCAGATGCAGATCTCGTGTTTGATGTGCGTTTCCTTCCTAATCCTTATTATGTGGATGAACTGCGCCCGCTCACAGGTCTGGATGATGCAGTATTTGATTATGTAATGGCCAGTGATACAGCGAAGGAATTCGCAGATAAGCTGGAGGATATGATACGCTTTCTCATTCCTAATTATATTAAGGAAGGAAAAACAAGCCTTGTGATCGGAATCGGATGTACCGGTGGTAAACATCGGTCTGTGACGATTGCCAGGGAACTTTTTTCCAGGCTGTCCAAGTCCGGCGATTATGGCATTCGTCTGGAACACAGGGATGCAGAGAAGGACAGACTTCTGAAAAAATAGTGTTACAATAAAGAATACTGTGCGGAAACAGTAAAAGAGGGTTCGGGATGTCGTTTTCAGGAAAAGTCAAAGAAGAACTTGCGGGGCAGTTCAGTCCGGCAAGGCACTGTCAGGTGGCAGAAATGGCGGCACTGCTCTGCGGCTGTGGCCATGTGGAAAAAATGTCAGATGGAAACATAAAGCTGTGGATTCAGACAGAAAATGAAGCAGTTGCAAGAAAAAGCTTTACATTATTAAGAAAAACATTTAATATAGAGACAGCGATTGTTATTCGGGAGGGGTCCCATCTGAAACGTGGTAAGGTATATCTTGTAGAGGTTGCAGACCCACAGAGAGCGGAGGAGATTCTGCAGGGAACGAAACTTTCCGTGAATAACAAAACCGGGTTACTTGAAATGGATAATTCGCTTGTGGTTCAGATGAATTGCTGCAAGCGCGCATTTATTCGCGGCACTTTCCTGTCGTCGGGTTCGATCAGTGATCCTGAGAAAGGCTATCACTTTGAGATCGTATGTCCTGATCGCGGAAAAGCAGAACAATTACAGGGGATTATCCGCAGTTTTCACGTAGAAGCTAAAATTGTGGTGCGCAAGAAATCATATGTGGTCTATGTGAAGGAGGGCGCGCAGATCGTTGACATGCTGGCAGTCATGGAAGCGAACGTAGCACTTATGGATCTGGAGAATATCCGGATACTTAAGGAAATGCGTAACACGGTAAACCGCAAGGTGAACTGTGAAGCTGCGAATATCAATAAAACGGTAAATGCGGCAGTGAGACAGGTGGAAGATATACAGCTGATCAGCAGGACCGTCGGTTTTGAAAGTCTGACCGACGCTCTGGCACAGGTGGCCAGGCTGAGGCTTAAATATCCAGATGCCACGCTGAAAGAATTAGGTATGATGTTGAATCCGCAGGTGGGCAAATCAGGTGTGAATCACCGGCTTCGCAAGCTGAGTGAGATCGCAGATGAGCTGCGGGAGAACAAGGAGGAGCTATTATGATTAAAAAACCAATCACTATCAACTTATCCACTGGACTGGAGGCGAGACCAGTAGCACAGCTTGTTCAGGTAGCAAGCCAGTTTAACAGTGAAATTTATGTTGAGATTGGCAAAAAAAGAGTCAATGCAAAGAGCATCATGGGAATGATGACACTGGGGCTTGACGCTGGAGAAGAAATCACATTGTCTGCCAACGGTGATGATGAGAATGCGGCGATGGAGAGCATTGAACAGTATTTAAGCAACCAGTAATTAATTTAGACAGAGCAGTCCGTGATAATCATTGCGGACGTGGAATATAAAGGGATACAGACGGAAAGGAAGACCGATTCCCGCTGTATCCCTTTCCGCTTCAATTCGCCTACTAATATGAAAGAGGAAGATTACCTATGTCAAAAGTATTGAAATTTATTGTACATCTTGTTGTAATATGTACTTTGGTCTGCGTACTGGGACTTGTTCTTCCACCGTTTTTCGGGGTGAGAACAGTGATCGTGGATAAAGCTGATGAGGCAACGAACCTTCCTGTTGGTTCTGTTACATATGCAATTCCGGAGAAAAGTTCTGCGATCAGTGTAGGTACACCAATTCTTGTACAGAAAGATTCCAAGACATATAAATATACCATTACGGATCTTGATGCTTCCAAGGGAACCGGAACCGTTACGGATCAGTCTGTTTCCGGAGGTAAGACGCTTACAATTAAAGTTGGAGATTATGTTCCGAAAGTAGTGATCACGATCGGATATGTAGGATATCTGCTGGTTGCTACAGAGAGTATAGAAGGCCTGATCATTCTCGGACTTGTTGTACTGTTCCTGATCATTCTTTATGTGATCGCAGAACTCTGGAAAAAAGAGCCGGATGACATACAGGATGATATGGAAGATCCGGAACCAGGATATGTGAAATCAAAAAAAGAACTGAAACGAGAAGAGAAAGCACGTGCCAGAAGAATGAGGGAAGAAGAAAAAGAAATCCTTCAGGAAGAAAAGGCGCGCAAACGCAAAGGCAAAAAAGCTGAAAAGCGAAAAGTACGTACCGGCGGTTTTGTGGACGAAATCGATGAAGATGATATTACAGAACATTCATCTGGAAAAAAAGCTTCTGCCATGCAGCAGACAGCACAGACGGCAGCCAGTGAAGCACATGAAGAACTGAAAAAAGAAATTGCGGCAGCAACTTCTGAAGAGGCAGATATGGCTCCTGAGTTTGAACGGACCCAGAGAAGACCGGCAGAACGAAAAACAGCCCGTCCGCAGCCAAGAAGAACGGAAGAACCTGAGAGAGTGGAAGAAGAGCAGGTTACAATCGGAAGCCTTGCGATGCCATCTCTTTCTGCCGCACAGCTTGCAAGCCGTGTGAAACAGGCAGGGGATGCACCGGATATCGTGAAAGACGATATCACCAATGTAACGTTATTTGACTATTCCGATATCATTGGCAGTGATACAGATGCAACAGAAGAATAATAACTACCTATTATATAAGAAGAAAACGGTTCAGAAATGAGCCGTTTTTTTCTTTTTTAAAAAAAATTGAAAAAATTAAAAAAAACACTTGCATTCTTAGAGATCATCGTATATACTAATCCTTGCTGTGACATTGATAGCTATGAAGCGCGAGGTTGCTACCATATCGGTAGGTTTTCCGTGGAGCGAATGTCAAGTTAGGAAACTGACGACAAGTCACTGTACAAAGTTCAATAACCATCTTGGGATGGGCGTGTGTGCAAATATACCATGACACACACGGAGATGTGTACAGTCGCCGCTTGTCGTACTGCTATATAAGTACGAATAGGAGGAGACTTTTTTTATGGCAAATCAGGTAATGAGAATCACATTAAAGGCATATGATCATCAGCTCGTTGATGCATCTGCAGCAAAGATCATCGAGACAGTAAAGAAGAACGGAGCAATGGTAAGTGGACCGGTTCCGCTTCCTACTAAGAAAGAGGTTGTTACAATCTTAAGAGCTGTTCATAAATACAAAGATTCCAGAGAGCAGTTTGAGCAGAGAACTCATAAGAGACTTATCGATATCCTGACACCAACTCAGAAAACAGTAGACGCACTTTCCAGACTGGAAATGCCGGCTGGTGTTCACATCGATATCAAGATGAAAAACCGCTAATAATGTCATTTGACATTAACTATATGATTACCGAATGGTAATCCGCTATAAGGAGGAAGAAAGAAATGAAGAAAGCTATTTTAGCTACTAAAGTCGGAATGACTCAGATCTTCAATGAAGATGGAATGTTAATTCCGGTAACTGTTTTACAGGCAGGTCCTTGCGTTGTAACTCAGGTTAAAACTGAGGAGAACGATGGATACACATCAGTTCAGGTTGGATTCGGCGAGATCAGAGAGAAACTGGTCAACAAACCGGAGAAAGGCCACTTCGATAAAGCTGGTGTAGCTGTAAAAAGATTTGTAAAAGAGTTCAGATTTGACAATGCCGGCGAGTATGAGGTTGGACAGGAAATCAAGGCTAACATCTTTGCAGCAGGAGATCACATCGATGCTACTGCAGTTTCCAAAGGTAAAGGCTTCCAGGGCGCCATCAAGAGACATGGCCAGTCCAGAGGACCTATGGCTCACGGTTCTAAATATCATCGTCATGCAGGTTCCAACGGCGCTTGCTCCGATCCGAGCAAGGTTTTCAAAGGAAAACATATGCCAGGTCACATGGGACATGTTCAGGTAACTGTTCAGAATCTTGAGATCGTACGTGTAGATACAGAAAATAACTTACTGTTAGTTAAAGGTGCTGTTCCAGGACCTAAGAAATCTTTGGTTACAATCAAAGAGACAGTAAAGTCCTTATAATAGGAAAGGAGGAGCATCAGAATGGCTAATGTAACTGTTTATAATATGGAAGGCAATGAAGTTGGCACAATGGAGCTGAATGACGCAGTATTCGGCGTTGAGATCAACGAGCATCTCGTTCATCTTGCAGTTGTTCGTCAGCTTGCAAATAACCGTCAGGGAACTCAGAAAGCGAAAACTCGTTCTGAGGTAAGAGGCGGCGGAAGAAAACCGTGGAGACAGAAAGGAACAGGTCATGCAAGACAGGGTTCCATCCGTGCACCACAGTGGACAGGCGGCGGTGTTGTATTCGCTCCGGTTCCGAGAGACTATGAAGTAAAAATGAACAAGAAGGAAAGAAGAGCAGCTCTTAAATCCGCTCTGACATCCAAGGTTCAGGATAATAAACTTGTTGTTGTTGACAGCCTTGCACTTGCTGAGGTTAAGACAAAAGAGATGCAGAAGGTCCTTACAAACCTGAAAGCAGAGAAAGCTCTTGTAATCACAGCTGATAACGATCAGAACGTAATTCTTTCTGCAAGAAACATCGCTGACGTGGAAACTGCAACACCGGCTACAATCAACACATACGATGTTATGAAACACAACACCGTAGTTGTTACAAAGGATGCCGTTGCATCTATCGAGGAGGTATACGCATAATGGCAAGTATTCAGTACTATGACGTAATCATCCGTCCGGTTATCACAGAAAAATCCATGAACGCCATGGGTGAGAAAAAATATACATTCCTTGTACATCCGGAAGCAAACAAGACTCAGATCAAAGAGGCTGTTGAGAAGATGTTCGAGGGAACAAAAGTTAAAAGCGTAAACACCATCAACAACGATGGAAAGAAAAAACGCCGTGGAATGGTAGTTGGAAAAACTGCTAAGACCAAAAAAGCTATCGTAGCTCTTACAGAAGAGAGCAAAGATATCGAGATCTTCGAAGGACTTTAATTAGAAGATCAGCATCAAGCGGTACGAGTGACACCTCGGAAGCAGAAGCTTCCTCGGTCGCGTTTCACGCTTTTACAGCTTCATAAGTAATCAGTCTCTTACATGCAAGCATGACGAGCCTGCTTCCTCATGAATCTGTGTCACTCTGATTATCGCGAATATACGCAGTCAAAAGCGTGATGATAAAGATTGAAAGGAGAAACATCATGGGAATCAAAAGCTATAACCCATATACACCGTCAAGAAGACATATGACTGGTTCCGACTTCTCTGAGATTACAGCTGCAAAACCAGAGAAATCCCTCGTTACTTCCCTTAAGAAGAACGCCGGACGTAACAATCAGGGTAAGATCACTGTAAGACATCAGGGTGGCGGAAGCAGAAGAAAATACAGAATCATCGACTTCAAGAGAAGAAAAGATGGAATCCCTGCAACAGTTAAAACAATCGAGTACGATCCGAACAGAACAGCTAACATCGCTCTTATCTGCTACGCAGATGGCGAGAAAGCTTACATCCTCGCTCCAGAGGGACTTAAAGTAGGCCAGAAGGTTTACAATGGTCCGGAAGCTGAGGTTCGTGTTGGAAACTGCCTCCCGCTGGAGCTTATCCCGGTTGGTACTATGGTTCACAACATTGAGCTTCATCCTGGAAAAGGCGGACAGATGGTTCGTTCTGCAGGAAACGGCGCACAGCTCATGGCTAAAGAAGGAAAGTTCGCAACACTTCGTCTTCCTTCCGGTGAGATGAGAATGGTTCCGATCGTATGCCGCGCAACTGTTGGTGTAATCGGAAACGGAGATCACAACCTTATTAACATCGGTAAAGCCGGACGTAAACGTAACATGGGTATCAGACCTACAGTTCGTGGTTCCGTAATGAACCCGAATGACCATCCACATGGTGGTGGTGAAGGTAAGACCGGTATCGGACGCCCAGGTCCTTGCACACCGTGGGGCAAACCTGCTCTCGGCCTGAAGACCAGAAAGAAAAACAAACAGTCCAACAAGTACATCGTAAGAAGACGCGATGGAAAAGCATTATCGAAATAATAAGGAGGAGAAAGCATGTCTCGTTCACTGAAAAAAGGACCTTTTGCAGACCAGAGCTTACTTAAAAAAGTAGACGCTCTTAACGCTGCAAATGATAAATCCGTAATCAAAACTTGGTCTCGCCGTTCCACAATCTTCCCGTCTTTCGTAGGACACACAATCGCTGTTCATGACGGAAGAAAACATGTGCCGGTATATATCACAGAGGATATGGTAGGACACAAACTTGGTGAGTTCGTTGCAACAAGAACTTACAGAGGACACGGAAAAGACGAGAAGAAGTCCGGAGTACGCTAGTCATCAGATTTATAACTGCCCGCTGTCAGTTTAAGACAGCTGGCAGATAACTCAGATATCGAATTTAGGAAAGGAGGCACTTTAAGATGGCAAAAGGACATAGAAGCCAGATAAAGAGAGCCAGAAATGAGAATAATAGAGAGACAAGGCCGTCTGCAAAGTTATCTTATGCAAGAATTTCTGTTCAGAAAGCATGCTACGTATTAGATGCAATCCGTGGCAAAGATGTACAGACAGCACTTGGTATCCTGACATACAATCCGAGATACGCTTCCAGCGTGATCAAAAAACTGCTTGAGTCAGCAGTAGCAAACGCTGAGAACAACAACGGAATGAACGCAGACAACCTTTATGTTGCAGCATGCTATGCAGATAAGGGACCTACAATGAAGAGAATTCAGCCGAGAGCACAGGGTAGAGCTTACAGAATCGAGAAGAGAACAAGCCATATCACTGTTGTGCTTGATGAAAGGTAAGGAGGAAAAGCATGGGACAGAAAGTTAATCCGCATGGCCTTAGAGTCGGAGTTATCAAGGATTGGGATTCCAGATGGTATGCAGAAGATAAATTTGCTGACTACCTGGTAGAAGACTACAACATCAGAACATTCCTTAAAAAGAAATTATACAGCGCAGGTGTTTCCAAGATCGAGATCGAGAGAGCATCTGACAGAGTTAAGATCATCATCTACACAGCAAAACCTGGTATCGTAATCGGTAAGGGCGGCGCAGAGATCGAGAAAGTTAAAGCTGAGCTTCAGAAATACACAGACAAGAAGCTTATCGTTGACATCAAAGAAGTAAAGAGACCGGACAAAGATGCACAGCTGGTTGCTGAGAACATTGCTCTTCAGCTTGAGAACCGTATTTCTTTCAGACGTGCTATGAAGTCCACAATGCAGAGAACAATGAAGGCTGGCGCTAAGGGAATCAAGACTTCCGTATCCGGACGTCTCGGTGGAGCTGATATGGCTCGTACAGAGTTCTACAGCGAGGGAACAATCCCGCTTCAGACACTTCGTGCAGATATCGATTATGGCTTTGCGGAAGCAGACACCACATACGGTAAAGTTGGTGTTAAGGCATGGATCTACAATGGTGAGATTCTTCCGACAAAAGGAACTAAGGAAGGGAGCGATAAATAATGTTAATGCCAAAAAGAGTAAAACGTCGTAAACAATTCCGTGGCTCCATGAGAGGAAAAGCCCTGAGAGGCAATGCTATCAACTATGGTGATTTCGGTCTTGTTGCTACTGAGCCGTGCTGGATCAGATCTAATCAGATCGAGGCAGCCCGTGTTGCTATGACCCGTTACATCAAACGTGGCGGTAAAGTTTGGATTAAGATTTTCCCGGATAAACCGGTAACAGCTAAACCAGCTGAGACTCGAATGGGTTCCGGAAAAGGCGCTCTGGAGTACTGGGTAGCAGTAGTTAAACCAGGTCGTGTTATGTTTGAGATTGCAGGCGTGTCCGAAGAGGTTGCCCGTGAAGCATTACGTCTTGCAATGCACAAGTTACCATGTAAATGTAAAATAGTTTCTCGTGCAGACTTAGAAGGCGGTGATAACAGTGAAAATTAATAAGTTCGTTGAAGATTTAAAAGCAAAGTCAGTTGCAGAACTGAATGAAGAATTAGTAGCTGCTAAAAAAGAGCTTTTCAATCTGAGATTTCAGAATGCAACAAACCAGTTAGACAATACAGGACGAATCAAAGAGGTTCGTAAAAATATTGCCAGAATCCAGACAGTAATCACTGAGCAGGCAAACGCTTCCAAATAGGACAGGAGGACATAGATCGTGGAAAGAAATCTGAGAAAAACCCGCGTGGGTAAGGTTATCAGCGACAAAATGGATAAGACCATCGTAGTTGCAATTGAAGACCATGTAAAACATCCTCTTTACAAAAAAATCGTGAAGAGAACATATAAATTAAAAGCTCATGATGAGAACAATGAGTGCAACATCGGAGATACCGTTAAGGTAATGGAGACCAGACCGCTGTCCAAGGACAAGAGATGGAGACTGGTTGAGATCGTAGAGAAAGCTAAATAAGGAGGAAACCAGTATGATTCAGCAGGAAACTAGACTGAAAGTTGCCGACAACACTGGTGCAAAAGAAATCCTTTGTATTCGTGTTATGGGCGGCTCTACAAGAAGATATGCAAACATCGGTGATACAATCGTTGCTACGGTTAAAGATGCAACACCAGGCGGCGTTGTTAAAAAAGGTGACGTTGTTAAAGCTGTAGTTGTTAGAACCAAAAAAGGCGCTCGTCGTAAAGACGGATCCTACATCCGTTTCGATGAAAATGCTGCCGTAATTATCAAGGATGACTTAACTCCGAGAGGAACTCGTATCTTTGGACCAGTTGCCAGAGAGCTTCGTGAGAAGAAATTCATGAAGATCGTTTCCTTAGCTCCGGAAGTATTATAGGAGGGTGCCGAATGTCAGCTATGAAAATTAAAAAAGGTGATACTGTAAAAGTTATCGCTGGAAAAGATAAAGGTAAGGACGGAAAAGTTCTTGCAGTTAACGTAAAAGACAACACAGTAGTTGTTGAGAACGTAAACATGGTTACAAAGCACGCTAAACCGTCCGCAGCTAATCAGAACGGTGGAATCGTGACAAAAGAAGCTCCGCTTCACATCTCCAACGTAATGCTCGTTGTAGACGGAAAAGCTACAAGAGTTGGATTCAAGATGGATGGAGACAAAAAAGTCCGTGTTGCAAAGGCAACAGGAAAGACAATCGATTAATTAAGAGAGGAGGCATATAAAGGTGAGTAGATTAAAAGATCTTTACAAGAACGAGATCATGGATGCCATGACCAAGAAATTCGGATACAAAAACGTAATGGAAGTGCCAAAACTCGAGAAAATCGTTGTTAACATGGGTGTTGGCGAGGCGAAAGAGAACGCTAAACTTCTTGACGCTGCAATCGCAGATATGGAACTTGTTACAGGACAGAAAGCAATCGCTACAAAAGCTAAAAAATCTGTCGCTAACTTCAAAATCAGAGAGGGTATGCCGATCGGATGTAAAGTTACTCTGAGAGGTGAGAAGATGTATGAATTCGCTGATCGTCTTATCAACCTTGCTCTTCCACGTGTACGTGACTTCCGTGGTGTTAACCCGAACGCATTCGACGGCAGAGGAAACTACGCTCTTGGTATCAAAGAGCAGCTGATCTTCCCAGAGGTTGAGTACGATAAGGTTGATAAAGTAAGAGGAATGGACGTTATCTTCGTTACAACTGCTAAAACAGATGAAGAGGCACGCGAATTACTGACATTATTCAACATGCCATTTGCTAAATAGGAGGAAAAGATTCATGGCTAAGACAGCAATGAAAATTAAACAGCAGCGCAAAGCTAAATTCTCCACAAGAGAGTATACTCGCTGCAGAATCTGTGGCCGTCCACATGCATACCTGAGAAAATACGGAATTTGCAGAATCTGCTTCCGTGAGCTGGCATACAAAGGTCAGATTCCGGGTGTTAAAAAAGCGTCCTGGTAGGCTGCAAGCAACTTTTTGATTAGATATATATTAATTCACACGACATGTAAAGTCTGAAGAAAGAGGAGGAAACTTACATGACAATGAGCGATCCGATCGCAGATATGCTTACAAGAATCCGTAACGCAAACACTGCAAAACATGACACTGTAGACGTACCGGCATCCAAGATGAAAATTGCTATCGCAAACATCCTTGTAGATGAGGGATACATCGCAAAATATGATCTGGTTGAGGATGGAGTTGTTAAAACTCTTCACATCACACTGAAATACGGTGAGGACAAAAATCAGAAGATCATCACAGGACTTAAGAGAATCTCCAAACCAGGTCTTCGTGTATACGCAGGCAAGGATGAGCTTCCGAAGGTTCTTGGTGGACTTGGTATCGCAATCCTTTCCACAAACAAAGGCGTTATCACTGACAAAGAGGCTCGTAAGCTTCAGGTTGGTGGCGAGGTACTTGCATTCGTATGGTAGTCCATACAGGGCAGTCATATAGCTTTTAAACTGAAAACAGAGAGGGCATGGGCCCTCTCCGACAATCTAAGTAAGGAGGACAAATTTATGTCACGAATCGGAAGACTTCCGGTTGCAATTCCAGCTGGCGTTGAGGTTACAGTCGCTGATGGAAACGTTGTAACAGTAAAAGGACCTAAGGGAACACTTGAGAGAGCACTCCCGACAGAGTTAGAGATCAAAGTTGAAGACGGTCATGTAGTAGTAACAAGACCGAACGACTTAAAGAGAATCAAATCCCTTCACGGATTAACAAGAAGCCTTATCCACAACATGGTTGTTGGTGTAAGCGAAGGCTACAAAAAAGAGCTTGAGGTTAACGGTGTTGGTTATAAAGCAGCTAAGCAGGGCAAGAAGCTCGTACTTAGCCTTGGATATTCTCACCCGGTAGAAATGGAAGATCCAGAAGGTCTTGAGTCCACAGTTGATGGAAACAAGATCATCGTATCTGGTATCAGCAAAGAAAAAGTTGGCCAGTACGCAGCTGAGATCAGAGACAAGAGAAGACCTGAGCCATACAAGGGCAAGGGAATCAAGTACGTTGACGAAGTTATCAGACGTAAAGTCGGTAAGACCGGTAAGAAATAATTAAGGAGAGTGAGAATATGATTAACAAAGCATCCAGAAGCGAAATTCGCGAAAAGAAGCATAGAAGATTACGTCATCATTTAAACGGAACTGCAACTACTCCTCGTCTGGCAGTATTTCGTTCCAACAAGCACATCTATGCACAGATTATTGATGACACAGTTGGTAAGACTTTAGTATCCGCTTCTACTCTCCAGAAGGACGTAAAAGCAGAGCTTGAGAACACTGACGATGTACAGGCTGCAGCAAAAGTCGGAACAGTAATCGGTAAAAAAGCCATCGAGGCTGGTATCGAGAACGTTGTTTTCGACAGAGGTGGATATATCTACCACGGAAAAGTTAAAGCACTGGCAGATGCAGCAAGAGAAGCTGGACTGAAATTCTAAGAGGAGGAAAAGAACACATGAAACGTAATCTTATTGATGCTAGTCAGTTAGAGTTAGAAGATAAAGTAGTATCAATCAAGCGTGTTACCAAGGTTGTTAAAGGTGGTCGTAACTTCCGTTTCACAGCTTTAGTTGTTGTAGGTGACGGCAATGGACACGTTGGTGCAGGTTTAGGAAAAGCAGCAGAAATTCCGGAGGCGATCCGCAAAGGTAAAGAGGACGCTATGAAGAAACTTGTTACTGTTGCAAGAGACGAGAACAATTCCATTACACATGACTTCATCGGAAAATTCGGAAGCGCTGAGATGCTTCTGAAGAGAGCTCCGGAAGGTACTGGAGTTATCGCCGGTGGCCCGGCACGTGCCGTAATCGAGCTTGCTGGTATCAAAAACATCCGTACAAAATGTATGGGTTCCAGAAATAAACAGAACGTAGTTCTGGCAACAATCGCAGGCCTGAGCCAGTTAAAGACTCCGGAAGAGGTTGCAAAGCTCCGCGGAAAATCTGTAGATGAGATTCTGGGTTAAGGAGGAAATGGAAATGGCAGATACAATCAAGGTTACACTGGTAAAATCTCCAATCGGTGCAGTACCGAAGCACAAAAAAACTGTAAAAGCTATGGGTCTTACAAAGATGCATAAAACAGTTGAGATGCCAGACAACGCTGCAACCAGAGGAATGATTCAGCAGGTGCAGCACCTGGTAAAAGTAGAAGATTAAGGAGGTGCCAGAATGGAATTATCAAACTTAAGACCCGCAGAGGGTTCCAAGCATAGCGATAACTTCAGAAGAGGCCGTGGACATGGTTCAGGAAACGGCAAAACTGCTGGTAAAGGACATAAAGGACAGCTTGCTCGTTCCGGTCACAAGAAACCGGGATTCGAGGGAGGTCAGATGCCTTTATACAGACGTCTTCCTAAGAGAGGTTTCACTAACAGAAACTCCAAAGAAATTATCGCAATCAATGTAGACGTTCTCAATCGTTTTGAGGATGGCGCAGAGGTTACAGTTGACAGCTTACTTGCAAGCGGTGCAATCTCCAAGATCGGTGATGGTGTTAAGATCCTTGGAAACGGCGAGCTTACAAAAAAACTCAATGTTAAAGTAAACGCTGTCAGCGAGACTGCAAAAACAAAAATTGAAGCTGCTGGTGGTACAGTAGAGGTGATCTAATGTTTGAGACTCTTAAGAGTGTTTTCAAAGTAAAGGAAATGAGAAGGAAACTTCTCTATCTGATCTGGATGATATTCGTGATCAGAATTGGATCCCAGCTTCCTGTACCGGGAGTCGACAGTGACTTCTTCAAGCAGTGGTTTGAATCTAATACCGGTGACGCATTCAATTTCTTTGATGCGTTCACCGGCGGTTCCTTTACTCAGATGTCAATTTTTGCATTGAACATCACACCTTACATTACTTCTTCCATTATCATTCAGCTTCTTACCATTGCCATTCCGGCACTGGAAGAAATGCAGCGTGACGGAGAAGAAGGCAGAAAAAAGCTTACAGCAATCACACGTTATGTAACCGTTGGTCTTGCTCTGTTTGAGTCTGTTGCCATGGCAATCGGATTCGGACGTCAGGGTATGATCCCGAACATGAACTTCCTTAAAGGAATCGTAGTTGTTGCAAGTTTAACAGCGGGTTCCGCAATGCTTATGTGGCTGGGCGAGCGTATTACAGAGAAGGGTGTTGGAAATGGTATTTCCATCGTCCTGACAATCAATATCGTGTCCAGGATCCCGAGCGATGTATCCCTTCTTTATGAGAACTTCGTCAAGGGCAAAACAATTGCAAAAGGCATGCTCGCAGCCTGCATTATTGCTGTGATCATCCTGTTTGTTGTAGTGCTCGTACTTATCCTCAACGGAGCAGAGAGAAGAATTCCGGTTCAGTATTCCAGAAAGATGGTTGGACGTAAGATGATGGGCGGTCAGTCCACAAACATCCCGCTCAAGGTAAATACTGCCGGTGTTATCCCGGTTATTTTTGCTTCTTCCATTATGTCATTCCCGTCAATCATTGCACAGTTTGCTGGCAAAGGAAACGGAACAGGCATTGGAAGTGAGATCTTAAGAGGACTTTCCTCTAATAACTGGTGTAATCCAAGTCAGATCCAGTATAGCTGGGGTCTGATCGTGTATGTAGTACTTTGCGTATTCTTCGCATACTTCTATACATCCATTACCTTTAATCCGTTGGAAGTAGCCGATAATATCAAAAAGCAGGGCGGTTTTATCCCAGGCATCCGTCCGGGAAAACCGACTTCAGATTATTTGACTAAAATCCTGAATTATATTATATTTATAGGTGCAGTAGGTCTTGTTATCGTGGCCGTTATTCCGTTCTTCTTTAACGGTGTATTTGGCGCGAACGTTTCCTTCGGAGGAACATCTATCATCATCATCGTAGGTGTTATCCTGGAGACCGTTAAGCAGATGGAATCTCAGCTGCTTGTACGTAATTACAAAGGCTTCCTGAACTAATTGAAAATGAAGGTTGCGGTGCGAAAGTGTCGCAGCCTTGATTTGTAAACAGGACTGTCTGAAAATCAGGCAGCAAACAGGAAAATGGAGGGTATGCTATGAGAATTATTATGTTGGGTGCACCGGGGGCAGGCAAAGGTACTCAGGCCAAGAAAATTGCGGCGAAATATGGGATTCCGCACATCTCCACAGGAGATATTTTCCGTGCCAACATCAAAAACGGTACCGAGCTTGGAAACAAAGCAAAAACTTACATGGATCAGGGACTTCTTGTTCCGGATGAACTGACCTGTGACCTTGTTGTTGACAGAATCCAGCAGGAGGATGCAAGAGAAGGATATGTTCTGGATGGTTTTCCGAGAACAATTCCGCAGGCAGAATGTCTGACAGAGGCTCTGAACAAACTTGGAAGCAAAATTGACTATGCAATCGATGTGGATGTACCGGATGATAATATCGTGAAACGTATGGGCGGTCGTCGTGCCTGCGTAAAATGCGGTGCAACTTATCATGTTGAGTTCGCAGCACCGAAAACAGAAGGTGTCTGTGATACCTGTGGTGACAAGCTTGTACTCCGTGACGATGATAAGCCGGAAACAGTCCAGAAGCGTCTGAATGTTTATCATGAGCAGACACAGCCATTGATTGACTATTACACCAGACAGGGTGTTTTGAAGACGGTAGACGGAACCAGGGATCTGAATGAGGTATTCCAGGAGATCGTTGACATCTTAGGAGAATAAGAATGTCCGTAACAATTAAGACACAGCATGAAATAGAACTTATGAGAGAATCCGGCCATCTTCTGGAGAAGGTGCATGATGGTTTGATCCCTTATATCAAACCAGGCGTCAGCACCAAGGAGATTGATAAGATTGGAGAAGAAATGATCCGGTCTATGGGCTGTATTCCGAACTTTTTGAATTACGGAGGTTTTCCGGCTTCTTTTTGTATCAGCCTGAATGATGAGGTTGTGCATGGAATTCCATCCGAAGAGAAGATTATCCAGGACGGGGATCTGGTTAAGATCGACGCCGGCCTGATTTACAAGGGCTACCATTCTGACGCAGCACGTACCTATGCGGTAGGTGAAGTATCCAAAGAGGCACAGCAGCTTATTAAAGTTACAAGAGAGTGCTTTTTTGAAGGACTGAAAATGGCAAAAGCCGGAAATCATTTAAATGATATTTCCAAAGCCATCGGAGCCCACGCAGCGAAATACCGTTACGGTATTGTACGTGACCTTGTAGGACATGGAATCGGAACTCATCTTCATGAGGATCCGCAGATTCCAAACTTCCCGCAGAAGCGCAGGGGCATCAAGCTCCTTCCGGGAATGACCCTGGCCGTCGAGCCCATGATCAACCTTGGTCGTGCGGACGTGGCATGGCTGGACGATGAGTGGACAGTAGTAACCATGGATGGTTCACTTTCCGCACATTATGAAAACACGATCCTCATTACAGATGGGGAACCAGAGATTCTGACGCTTACAAATCTGTAAGCAGCAATTGTTGTCATGACATAGGAGGTAAAAAATGTCAAAAGCAGATGTGATCGAAGTAGAAGGCACTGTTCTGGAGAAACTGCCTAACGCGATGTTTAAAGTAGAACTGGAAAACAAACATGTGGTACTTGCCCATATCAGCGGTAAGCTCCGTATGAACTTCATCCGTATTCTCCCGGGAGATAAAGTAACGATCGAACTTTCTCCGTATGATCTTTCCAAGGGAAGAATCATCTGGAGAGATAAATAAGAAATATTGTAAAAGACGACCTGGTGGCGTTAAGCTGCCAGGTCTTTTTTTAGGCCTTTTCTGCAGAAAAAGAATCTGAAGTGGAGTTTATCACTCACATTTTTTTCACGCTTTAAACATAAAATGAACAGATTTTGCTGATATAGTATGAGCATACAAAAAAGAGAGGTGTTCATATGAAGAAAAAATATCTTGCAGCGATCTTGGGAGTTATGATGGCAGCTACATCTGTTACTGCATGCGGGGCAGCGACAACAACGAATACAGCGGAAAGTTCAGAGAATAAAGAAACAGAAGATACAACAGTAGAGAGTGCAGAAAGCACAGATGATAGTGACAGCAGTGCAGATGTGGATAAAGAGGATTCTGATGAGGAAGATGTGACCTACGGTGAAGTGAAATCTGTGGAAGACGGAAAGATTATCATCGCAGTTGGAACGATGAAAGAAATGGGCGGAAATGGTGGAGCACCTGGTGGAGATGCTTCTTCTGATACAGCAGACAAATCCGATGCAGAGGCAGCATCTGATGACAGCAGTGATGAAGTCCAGGAGAAACCGGACGGTGACAATGCAGATGGAAATGGTGGTACCCCAGGCGGAGATCAGGGAGAAGCGCCTTCCATGCTGGATCTGACCGGAAATGAGATGACAGTCACAGTAACAGACGATACAGTGATCACAAAAGAAAGCGCCGGAGGTCCAGGCGGAGCTCCAGGAGGAAATCAGGGAGAAGCACCTGAGAAACCGGATGGAGATAACGGAAATGGAGAAGCACCTGAGAAACCAGACGGAGATAACGGAAATGGTCAGGCCCAGGGCGGTGCGCCGGATGGCAATAATTCTCAGAGTGAAAACATTGAACTTTCCAACATCCAGGAAGATGACATCGTAGCCATCACCACAGATGATGAAGGAAACGCCCTTACCATCAAAGTACAGAGTACAGATATGAGTGGAGGCCAGGGCGGTCAGGGAGGCCCTGGTGGAGCACCAGGAGGCCAGTCTCAGGGAGTAGACAGCTACGACGCAGCCAATACCTACAATTCCGATACAGAAGTATCCGACACATCCCTGGAATCCTCAGGAACAGATGAAAATGCAGTACTTGTATCATCAGGAGCAAATGTAATCTTTGATAATGTGGACATCACAAGAAATTCTTCCGACAGCACAGGCGGCGATAACTCCAGCTTTTACGGCGTAGGAGCGGCACTCCTTGCAACAGAGGGCAACGCCTATGTAAAAGGCGGAACCGTAACCACTGACGCAGCCGGCGGAGCAGGACTTTTTGCCTACGGCGACGGAACCGTTTATGCGGCAGATACTACCATCAAGACAACACAGGATACTTCCGGTGGGATCCACGCAGCCGGTGGTGGTAAATTATATGCCTGGGATCTGGACGTGGAGACAGATGGAGAATCCGCAGCTGCCATCCGAAGTGACCGTGGCGGCGGAACCATGGTAGTAGACGGCGGA
This sequence comes from Blautia sp. MSK.20.85, assembly GCF_013317245.1. NCBI lineage: Bacteria > Bacillati > Bacillota > Clostridia > Lachnospirales > Lachnospiraceae > Blautia > Blautia sp. MSK.20.85. Next base: position 16,172 of record NZ_JAAIUN010000020.1, on the reverse strand, counting down.
ACCTATACATCCAACGGCGAAGGCTCGCCGGCTGTATATTGCACTGCCGATATTGCGGTAAAGGATGCCACACTTACAGCAAACGGATCAGAAGCAGTATGCATCGAAGGCCTGAACTCATTGCATCTATTTGACTGCGATCTCACCGGAAATATGAGCGATTTAAGCCAGAATGACAGCACCTGGACCGTAATCCTCTACCAGAGCATGTCCGGTGATTCCGAAGTAGGAAACAGCGCCTTCCAGATGGATGGAGGAACCCTTACATCACAGAATGGCGGTGTGTTCTACACAACCAACACAGAGAGCGACATCACTCTGAATGCTGTAGATATCACATACAACAATGACAATGAGTATTTTCTCCGCTGTACAGGAAATAACAACGAAAGAGGCTGGGGCGAAAACGGAGCCAACGGAGCAGACTGCGACTTTACTGCAATCAGCCAGGATATGGAAGGTGATGTAATCTGGGACACCATCAGCCAGCTTGATTTCTATATGACCGATGGAAGTAATCTTACCGGAGCCATTGTAGACGATGAAAGCTTTGCCGGCAACGGCGGAGATGGTTACTGCAACGTATATGTCAGCGACGATTCTACCTGGACAGTAACCGGTGACAGCACCGTCTCCAAACTTTCCAATGCCGGAACCATCGTGGATGACTCCGGAAAAACCGTCACAGTTAAAGGAACAGACGGAACCGTATATGTAGAAGGCGACAGCGATTATACGATCACTGTAGATAAATACGAAGATACAGCAGATACATCCGGCAGCGATGCGGTTGCATCCTGGTCTGATTATGAAGTGGAGAAACCGGACACCCTCTAAAAAAGAACATCCCTTTTGCAAAAATATAAATGAAAAGAATCCCGTGGAAACGTTTAAAACCGTTTCCGCGGGATTCTTTTATGTAGTCCATTCTGTAAATTTCAGCGTTTTATCATCCGATACCGCCAAGCACGATACCAAGGATCAGCACCAGAAAGCATACCGTAATATAAAGATATTTACACACCGGATAAAAATATTTTGTGAATGGTTTTTCACGGCCCTTGTTGATCTGGCTCTCTACATAGTTCCGGCCAAATACCCAGAAGAACATGATTCCTGCAAGTCCTGCGCCAAGAGGGCAGATATAGATAGAAAGTACATCCATCCAGTCAGAGACGATGCCCTGGATCAGAAGAGAAACTACGACTCCGATAGCTGCGATCACCATACAGGAAGGGATACGGCCAAGGCCTGTTTTTTCCTGGACTGTGGCGATTGGTGCCTCATAAAGGTTCATAAGAGAAGTCATGCCTGCAAGGAATACCGCCACAAAGAAGATAATGGCAATGATCCGGCCGCCTGGCATGGTTTTGATCAGGTGAGGCAGATAGATGAACAGAAGTCCAGGCCCACCCTGATCAAGCTGTGCACCGGTAGTTGCCATTGCAGGAATGATCACGAGTGCAGCCAGCATGGCAGCCAGCGTATCAAAAAGTGCAACTCTGGCTGCAGAAGCCGGGATATCTTCACTGTCCGGAAGGTAGGACCCGTAGATCAGTGTTCCGTTACCTGCAACGGACAGGGAGAAAAATGCCTGCCCAAGTGCAAAGATCCAGGTGGATGGTTTCGCCAGAACTTCTGGTTCCACACGGAAGATGTAACGGTATCCGGCAGCAGAGCCAGGCTGAAAAGCAACATAGATGCCAAGGATCACAAACAGTACGAAAAAGATCGGCATCATGATCTTGTTTGCCTTTTCGATACCACTTCCAACACCATACATCAGGATAAACATACAGATCACAAGAGCAGCCAGCTGCCAGAGATTGTTTCCCCAGGCAGATGCCATGCCGCCGAATTTGGAACCAAAGGACTCAATATCTGCAGGAGCCAGGGTGGATCCTGTAAAAGTTCCGATCATATATCGGAAGATCCAGCCCATGACAACGGTATAGCCGATAGCCATGGCAAGTGCACCGGCAACAGGGATCCATCCAAGGGTTTCGCCCAGTTTCCTCCTGCCTTTTGTTTCGCAGGCAAGACCAAAAGCATCAATGGGGCCGGAACGTGTTCCACGCCCGAAACTCATCTCACCGATCACCCCTGTAAATCCGATCAGTGCCACAAAAATAAAATACGGGATCAGAAACGATCCCCCTCCATACAGGGAAACTCTGGTAGGAAACATCCAGATATTTCCCATTCCAACCGCAGACCCGATACAGGCCAGAATGAACCCCCAGCGGCTGTTAAAAGATTCTCGCTTTTTCATAAGAATAAAAATTCCTCTCTCCATTTGATTGTTTCAGTATAACACAGTTCAGGAAAAGAAGAAACAGCACAGCATTGGGAAATCTGAGCATTTCCGCAAGGGGAGTGTCAGGGAGCCTGTTGGATCACCGGCGCAGGGCGTTGTCATAAAAACGGAAGTGATCCGGACGATGGCGGGACTGGGTATACTCAAACATAACACCGTCACTGTTGTAAGTCTGGCTGGATACCACAGCCACGCAGTTATAATCTTTTACATTCAGATGAAGATATTTTTCATCAATCTCTGTGACCTTTTCCACAGTCATCACACGTTTGCTGTTGACAATGGTCATATGAAGTTCCTGTTCCAGATATTCATAGATGGAATGTCTGGCAATCTCGGCAGTAAGGCCGGGAACAGATTCTTTCAGAAAATAGTTATGGTTGATGATCAGCGGAATATCATCCAGATAGTGGATACGCTGGATATAGTAAACTTCAGCTCCGACAGGAAAGCCGGTGTAAGAGGCCTGTTTTTCACTGATGCACAGTTCAGTGAAAAGAACAACTTCCGTGCGGGCATTCTGGCCGTTCCTTGTAGCAGATTCCTTGAATGTTTCGATCTCACCGATGGTGAAGGCAGTCTGCTCACTTGGACGGTAGATATTGCGGACACCTTTTCCCTGCATGGTTTGTACATAGCCGTCACTGACAAGAAGGCCAACTGCGCGGCGCAGAGTATTTCGGGAGCAGCCGTAGGTCTGGATCAGGGTGTTTTCAGGGGGAAGAAGCTCCTGGTAGGCAAAAGTGTTATCTTCGATTTTCATTTTCAGATCTTTATAGATATCTTCATAAATACTTCTTGGCATTTCTATTCTCCATTCATGTTCGGTCAAAAAATATAGCAGGATTTATGATTCCTATAGCATTTCCGGCAATTTATGTTCTGAGCAGCTGAACTTGATGCAGTAATTTATGGAAATGCTATAGGATCATTATAAAAGATTTTGCAGGCAAGCGCAATGCAAATACTTTGAAATGTTTAAACAAGTTTTAAAAAGCATATTGACATGTTTAAACAAGCGTGATATAAATAAAACATCGACAACATGTTTAAACAAATCAGAACAAAGGGAAATAATCATCAAAATGTAATGGAGGAAAGGAAAATGGGAAAGTATACACAGGATGCCCAGCAGCTGCTTCGCCTCATCGGAGGAAAAGAGAACATTGCAGCTGTATCACATTGTGTAACTAGAATGCGTTTTGTACTCAATGATCCGTCAAAGGCGGATGTGGAAGCAATCGAAGCTATGAAGGTGGTAAAGGGAAGCTTCACACAGGCGGGACAGTTTCAGGTGATCATCGGAAATGCAGTCGCTGATTTTTACAATGATTTTGTAAAAGTGGCAGGAGTGGAAGGCGTTTCCAAGGATGCAGTGAAGCAGGCAGCAAAGAAGAACCAGAATGTTCTCCAGAAGGTGATCGCTGCACTGGCAGAGATCTTTGCACCGCTGATCCCGGCTATCATCACCGGTGGTCTGATCCTGGGATTTCGAAACTGTATTGACAGCATTTACTTCTTTGAGAATGGAACGAAAACTTTATGTGATATCAGTCAGTTCTGGTCCGGAATGGACAGTTTCCTGTGGCTGATCGGTGAAGCAATCTTCCACATGCTGTCGGTAGGTATCTGCTGGTCTGTGACCAAGAAAATGGGCACAACGGAGATGCTTGGTATCGTCCTTGGACTTACCCTAGTTTCCGGCCAGCTTCTCAACGCTTATTCTGTAGCCGGAACAGCAGCAGCGGATATTCCGAAATGGGATTTCGGATTTGTAAAAGTGAACATGATCGGTTATCAGGCACAGGTGCTTCCGGCGATCATGGCAGCGTTTGTACTTGTTTATCTTGAGAGGTTCTTCAGAAAAATATCTCCTCAGGTGATCTCAAGTGTTGTAGTTCCATTCTGCAGTCTTGTACTTGCTGTAATGGCTGCGCATTTTATTGTAGGTCCTATCGGATGGAAGATCGGTTCTGCGATCTCTTCCGTAGTATATGCAGGAATCACAGGATCCTTTAAAGTTGTATTTGGTGCAATTTTCGGATTTGTTTATGCACCTCTTGTTATCACAGGACTTCATCATATGTCCAATGCTATTGACCTTCAGCTGATCGCAGATTATGGCGGAACCATGCTGTGGCCGATGATCGCACTTTCCAATATTGCTCAGGGTTCTGCGGTTATGGGAATGATCATCCTTCAGAAAAAGAATGTAGCAGCACAGGAAGTCAATGTTCCGGCAGGAATTTCCTGTTACCTTGGAGTAACAGAGCCGGCAATCTTTGGTGTAAACCTGAAATACGGATTCCCGTTTATCTATGGAATGATCGGATCTGCTATTTCAGCAGTTGTCTGCGTTATGACTTCTACAACAGCCAACGCAGTAGGTGTAGGTGGAATCCCGGGAATCCTGTCCATTCAGCCGAAATATATGGGAAGCTTTGCAATCTGTATGGTGATCGCTTTTGTGATTCCGATGACACTGACATTTATTGTTGGAAAGAAAAAACTTTCCATGGCAGATCGAGTGGGAGCCGGGGACAGCGCAGATACAGTGGATGTATCAGCAGAAGCCGGCAGCATCAGCGCAACAGAAAATACAGAAACAACAGAACTTAACGGAGATGGAGCAAACACTCTCAGAGCTTTCCTTACAGGAAAAGTAATTCCTCTGAAGGAAGTAAATGACGGCGTATTTTCCGAAGGAGTTATGGGTGACGGTCTTGCCATCCTTCCGGAGAACGATACTCTTTATGCGCCATGTGACGGTGAAGTAACTGTTCTTATGGACGAGTCCAGACATGCCTGCGGGCTGACTCTTGAGAACGGCATGGAGATCCTTCTCCATATTGGAATTGATACAGTGGAAATGCAAGGTGACGGTTTTGAGTATCTGGTATCTCTGAACCAGAAAGTAAAGCAGGGAACACCGTTGGTACGTTTTGACAGGGAAAAGATTAGGACAGCAGGCCATCCGGATGTGACAGTATGTATTGTGACAGAAGAAGGCAATGCGAAAGATTTTGAATTTGTAACAGATATTCACGCAGAAGCAGGAAAAACAGAGATCGTTTTATTTAACTGAAGTGGGTACAGGCTGTGAGATCGGATCATGAATGTCCGATTGATTTAGGAGGAAAGAATTATGACAGATTTTGGCAGAAAGACAGTATATCAGGTTTATCCGAAATCCTTCAGGGATTCGGATGGGGATGGTTTTGGTGACATCCGTGGAATCATTGAAAAGCTGGATTATCTCAAAGAATTAGAAATTGATTATCTCTGGATTACACCGGTATTTATCTCTCCAATGAACGATAACGGTTATGATGTGGCAGATTATTATAAGATCAATCCACAGTTTGGAACCATGGAGGATATGGATGAACTGATCCGAGAGTGTGATAACCGTGGAATTGGTCTGATGTTGGATATGGTATTCAACCACACATCCACAGAGCATGAATGGTTCCGGAGAGCCCTTGCAGGAGAAAAAAAATATCAGGACTACTACATATTCCGGGATGAACCGGAAGATCAGATTCCGACAAACTGGCAGTCAAAATTCGGCGGTCCTGCATGGGAGTATGTACCATCACTGAAAAAATGGTATCTCCATCTTTATGATGTTACCCAGGCAGATCTGAACTGGGAGAACCCGGAAGTCCGTGGCGAACTGAAAAAAGTTATCCGCTTCTGGAAAAACAAAGGGATAAAAGGCTTCCGTTTTGATGTAATTAATGTAATTTCCAAGCCTGAGCTGTTTGAGGATGATCTGGAAGGCGACGGAAGAAGATTTTATACAGACGGTCCTCATGTACATGAATATCTTAAGGAACTGACCAGAGATACAGGCATTGAGGATATGATCACAGTAGGAGAAATGTCTTCCACTTCGCTTGAGAACTGTATTCGTTATTCAGGACGGAAGGAAAAAGAGCTTTCCATGTGCTTTAATTTCCATCATCTGAAAGTAGATTATAAGGACGGAGATAAATGGACACTGATGGAGCCTGACAGAATAGCACTGAAAAAACTGTTCGAGACATGGCAGATGGGAATGCAGGATGGAGATGGCTGGAATGCACTTTTCTGGTGCAATCACGATCAGCCGCGAGTTGTGTCCAGAATGGGCAATGAGGACCTTTACTGGAAAGAATCCGCCAAGATGCTGGCAGCGGCGATTCACATGATGCGGGGAACTCCTTATGTTTATCAGGGAGAGGAACTGGGAATGACCAATGCCCACTACAACGATATTTCCCAGTACCGTGATGTGGAGAGCCTGAATTATTATAAAATCCTTCTTGATCAGGGAAAAACCAAAGAGCAGGCTCTTAAGGTTCTGGCTGCCAGATCAAGAGACAACAGCAGAACACCGATGCAGTGGTCTGATGACAAAAACGCAGGATTCACAGAAGGAACACCGTGGATCGAAGCTCCCGAGAATTATAAGGAGATCAATGCAGAAACAGAACTTAAAGATCCGGACTCCATTTACAGCTTCTATAAGAAACTGATTGCCCTTCGAAAAGAAAAAGATATCATAGCAGAGGGAACTATCGAATTTCTGGAAAAAGAAAATGCAGATGTGCTGGCATACAGACGTAACTATCAGGGAGAAGAACTGATCGTTCTTAATAATCTGACAGCAGAGAATGTAACGATCCGGCAGCAACCGGAATGGAAAGCATATCAGAAACGTCTTGGAAACTATGAGAAGATCACTGCAGAAGATGGAAAGATCACATTAAGACCGTTTGAGACAATCGTATTAGATTCAGCTTTATAAAATTAAAAAAATGCCCACCTGATTAAAATGAAAAGAAACAGGAACTGAAAATAAATCAGAACCTGTTTCTTTTTTGTATCTATGGACATACAGTCTTCCTGTAGTGTAAAATATAGATATACGATATCTGTAAACACCGCAACAGGAAAGGAAGGAAAATTATGAAAAACAAACGAAACCAAGGTAACAGACTGCTGACCATATGTATGGTATTACTGCTGGCATTCAGTATGCTGTTTACAGCAGTAGGAACAACAGAGAATGTACAGGCCGCGTCAAACGGACTCAGTGCATATAAGAAGATTACTTTTTATAAAAGCGGCAAAGTAAACGGCACGATTTATTCTATGAAATACAATGACAGAACCAATCGTTATATTGTATATGCTTCAAAGAATGGTAAAAAGAAAGCGCTTCTTAACAGCTGTTCCAGTGGTTCCATTGTAACAAACGGAAAATATCTTTATTATGAAAGTGCAGCATTTCTGAGGAGCGGCAGCTTTGGAGGAACTTACAAAAATCGTAAACTGGTTCAGTATAATCTGAAAACCCGTAAAAATAAAGTGCTGATAAGCTTCAGGGGGGAGGGACCTGCGGATAGCATTATCGGCTGCGATGGCACCTATCTTTATATGGGATATCAGACCCAGTATGGTGACGGACTGGGAAATTTTGCAGTGGTAAATCTGAAAAAAAGACAGATAAAACGTCTGGGGAAGGATTGTTCAACAGTACAGAGCGTGAAAAACAAAGTCTTGGTTACAGCTGTGGGATTCCCTCATGGAGGTCCTGTCTATCTGATAAACAGAGATGGAAGCAAATGCAAAATAATTAGTGACAGAGCTATTAAAGTATCTGTAAAGGGCAACTATATTTATTATACAGAAGCTACTTATGACTGGAAAACAAGAAAGTGCAGATGTGATCTCAACGGAAATAACAAGAAAGCTCTTACTGCGTGGAGCAGAGGAATTGCCGGATAAGAAAATTTCTAAATTTCATAATAGTCTGAGGTCTGAAAAATAAATAGAAAAACAGAGGGGCTGTCGGTTAATAATGATTTTAACACCGTCAGTTCCAAATAAAATGATCCCGGCAAGTACAAAGTTTTTACGTTTTGTAACTTGTTTGGGATTATTTTATTTGAGATTGTGAGAAAAAGTCTGTAAATAAGATTCTTTTACGAATGCAAGGGTGATAGACCCTTCGCCCTTGTTTTATATAAAAGTTGTTGAATTATATGTCAAGCACAGGGGGCGCCCGTCTTAATCGTCGGTTTACTTGTTACTCTGGATGGCACCTTTCGTATATAATACTCAGTTTGTTATATACCTGCACCCAGTTTCGAATTGTACTGGCCTATTTTTCGTAGCCTTAAAAGTGGCCAGATACAGCGCTTTTAAAGAGTGCTTTTTCTTGACATAGAAACATATTCAGAAATCGTTGCAGATGACAGGTACGAAAGTGGAGGAACAGTTACAAATGAATGAAGAAGTAAAACGACGAGAGGATATGTCAGTATAAAAACTTATTACAGATGTTCAGACTGCACTGGTTGTTCTTATAAAACAGAATGTATCAAAGGGAATAACTGCAAAACATCTATGGAAAAACGTAAAAAAGTGTTGATGGTGTCGAAGATAATGGTCCAGAAACGGGAAGAAAATCTGGAACGGATCACAAGTGAGTATGGAATCATGCTTCGGATGAATCGCAGTATTCAGGCAGGAAGGACAGGAAATCACTTTTGCGTTAAAATTGACATAGAATTTGATGGTTGAAAACAAAGCAGTTTAAAATAAGGCATGCTGAAAGGGAGGCTTAGGAAAGAATGGCCGCTGATGGAGTCTGCCAGAGTAGCGATGAAGAAGCTCAACCGCAGATTCTTCAACGGTTGTTGAAAGATTCTTGCTTTTTCAACTAATAAAATGGTGTCTCTCTATTTGATTATTTAAGTATACTATAAGTCTGAACAGGAAGAAACTGTGGCGTATCAGGAAATCCTGTTTCTGTTATGCTAAAAAAGGAAGAAAGAAAAATCAAGTAATTTAAGGGAAAAAGCATTGAAAAAATGCGAATGCTAAACTTTAGATAAGGGTTTTTTTGTATCCCAAAATAAATGTTATTTGGGAGTGACAGTGTTAAAAATCATTATTCATCATCTTCTTCATCATCAATGGAATAGTCATTGAGTTCCGGAAAATCAAGAAACTCACTTAAGGTCATTCCAAATACATTAGCGATTTTATGGAGTGTTCTTACTTGGGGATTCCTGCTTTTTCCTCGTATAATATTATCTATTGTGGATTGTTTCAGTCCAGCCAGTGTTGCAAGCTTGTTTATCGTAATTTTACGATTTTTGCAGAGCTGACAGATACGTAATGCATAAATATCAGAATAAGTCATACGGTCACCTGTTATGATTAGTTATCTTTGTAAAGTTGAGTTCATCATAACAGAGGAAAAATATAAAATTACCTTTACATAGTTGACTTTAAGTAAATAAAAGAATATTATTAAAATGTTACCTATATATAGGTGAATTGGATGTGTAAATGTCTACTGGATTATAAAAAAAATACAGGAGGACAAAAAAATGGAGAAATATGCATATATTAGAGTATCTACCAAGGAACAAAGTATAGACAGGCAGCTGTTAGCTCTGGAACCTTACCAAATTAAAAAGAAAAATATATATTGTGACTATCAGTCGGGGCAACAGGTCATATGTGGGATAGTGGAAAAATTACAAAGGATGCAACTTGCAAAGAACCTGGAAGTAAAACTTACACTTGTACAAGATGTAGAAAAACAAGCACAGAAGAAATTCCGGCAACAGGACATCAGTATACAGAACTGCGTAATGAGATAGAAGCAAACTGCATACAGGAAGGTTATACAGGCGATGTTTATTGTACAGACTGCGGCATAAAAATTTCTTCTGGAAAAACTATTCCGAAAGAACCCCATACCTGGGATGAAGGAAAAGTAACGAAAAATGCAACCTGTACAGAAAAAGGAATCAGAACATTCACTTGCGAAGTATGTAGATCCACAAGAATAGAAGAAATCCATGCGACCGGACATGTAAATACTATTACGAAATTTTCAAAAAAAGCATCCTGTAAATCCGATGGTTACAGTGGCGATATTTTTTGCCAGGATTGTGGCAAGTTGCTGAAAGAAGGAACAATAATTCCGAAAACGAAACATACGTGGAATGCGGGAAAAATTACAACAGCGGCTACCACTACGAAGGAAGGAATCAAAACATTTACCTGTACTTTCTGTGGAGTGACAAGAACTGAAAAGATTGCAAAACTCAAACCACAGACTGTAACACTTGGAAAAGTCATAAATGATAAAGCTACAAATGGAGTTTACAAGGTACTGAAGGATGGAATGAGCGTTGAATTTACAAAGCCGTTTTATAAGAAAGCATCTGTAAGAATTCCTGATAGAGTTAAAATAAATGGAATTACATGTAAAGTAACGGGAATATCAGCAAATGCTTTTAAAAATAATACGGTCCTCAAAACTGTTACTATTGGAAAGAATGTGACAGTAATAGGTACGGATGTATTTTGGGGATGCAGAAAGTTGAATAAAGTAAGTGGTGGAAATAATATAATGAAGATTGTAGACAGAGCATTTGCCAATTGCGTAAGTCTGAGTAGTATTACAATCTCAGAAACCGTCAGCAGAATTGGTAAACAGGCGTTCTATAACTGTAAAAATCTCAGAACCGTTATTATCAAGACAGGAGTATTATCTAATAAAACTATTGGTGAAAAAGCCTTTGCAGGAACATATAAAAAGCTGACTGTCAAAGTTCCGGCAAAACAGCTGAATGCATACAAGAAGCTTTTAAAATCCAGAGGAATGAGTTCCACGGCGGTCTATAAAAAATAAAGAAAATGGGAATGTCGGAAAAAATTAAGTAAATTTGAGGGAAAACGCACCGAAAAAACAGCATAGAAAAATGCGGATGCAAAACTTCAGATAAGAGAGCTTTGTGTTCCAAGATGAATGTTATTTCTTAAAATAGAACTATCCCGAACAAGCTGCAAAGTGTAAAAACTTGTACTTGCCGGGATAGTTTTATTTAGAGCTGACGGTGTTAAAAATCATTATTAATCAATGGCTCATTTTGATTCAGGCTTCTTTTTTCTTGTAGGAAATATTTCTATAATTGCTTGGGGCAGAAGTTTTCTTTTGAGATACGCTAGAAGTATCAGCGGCAGTACTGCGGTCCGCAGCAATCAGCCACACCGCATAGAAAGCCGAGATCAGACAGACCCACACACCGGACAATCCACAGTACATATAAAGGATCAGAGAAAGAGCAGCACCTGCATGGAAAGACAGCAGCGTCATTCCGTAGAATTTCGCCTTATCACGCTGTGCGTCATCTTTTTTCATAAGAAACTGTGTGACAGCAGTGGTGAACTGGCGGAGATTGTTGGTGGAAAAGATCGTCGAGCTGTTATATCCGCCGGGAGCCTTGAAAGTACACCACTGGAAAGGCATTGCGAAGAATACCGGATAAAGAGCTACGACCGGGCTCATTCTGGCTGGCAGGAAACCAAGCAGCAAAACTGCACAGATATCAATTCCGATACTGATAAAACGAAGATCTGTGGAAAAATGTTCCGGTATCCAGACCGTAAGGATCACAGCTGTCATATAGATCAGAAGTGCGCCCACACGCAGCATCATGTCCGAAAAGTCTCTGCCGATGATATCACGCACAACACCGAGAAGGTTGGCAGTCTGTGCGTTGCCGAAAAGATCGGCTCTTGATACAATGGCGTAAAGCCCCAGATATCCTCCGATAAAAGATAAGGTGTAATGGATCAGAAAACGATATTTCATTTCCGTATGCATATATAAAGATTCCTTTCATATAAAAATGGGCAGCTTTCCGTCTGTATGAAAGTACAGGATATAAGAAGTTTGACAGGTTCTGCCGGACTTTGCCACCCATTATAATACAGTCTGTAAAAAAAATCAAAAATTTTTAAAATTTTTTCTTGCATTTCAGGAAAACAGGTGTTAGTATATATTTCAAGCGCGCAAATACTGTGTATGAGTGCGCCTATGAAACTGCAGATATGAGACTAATTTACGGAAGGAGGATTTCCAGTGAAAGTAAGATCATCTGTAAAGCCGATCTGCGAGAAGTGCAAGGTCATTAAAAGAAAGGGATCCATCAGAATCATCTGTGAGAACCCGAAGCACAAACAGCGTCAGGGTTGATTTCCATATCGGAACTTCTTTGGAATGTTTGTGAAACGTGCGGCTGCAGTATGAAACACCCGGAAGGGTTGTTCTACTGAGTGAATAATAAGCATGTATTGCCTAATACCGAGAGGCAACAGCGGTTAAGATCCGCAATTTCGGAAAGGCTGTGATTCGCCAATTACAGCTGGGTGTTTTACCGAGGCACCCCAATTAGGAAACTAGAAAAGAAAGCGGCAGGTTGATATGTCCCATTTCACCTTGCGGGAGCAAGTGACATACGATATGCAGGACTTTCAGAAACAGAAAATGGAGGAAACAGTACATGGCTCGTATAGCTGGTGTAGACTTACCAAGAGAGAAACGTATTGAAATCGGTCTTACCTACATTTATGGAATTGGTAGACCAAGCGCAGACAAAATTCTTGCTAAAGCAGAGGTTAATCCTGACACACGTGTCAGAGATCTGACTGATGACGAGGTTAAGAGACTGAGCGCTGTTATTGATGAGACAATGACAGTAGAAGGTGATCTGAGAAGGGAAATCGCCCTTAACATCAAGAGACTGCAGGAGATCGGATGCTACAGAGGTATCCGTCATCGTAAAGGACTCCCGGTTCGTGGTCAGAAGACCAAGACAAATGCGAGAACTCGCAAGGGACCGAAGAGAACAGTTGCAAACAAGAAGAAATAATTTATAGATATAACTAATTAATTTCAAAAAAAGGAAAGTGTAGGTTAGTTTTAAAATGGCAAAAGTTACAAAGAAAACGACAAAACGTCGTGTCAAGAAAAACGTTGAACACGGACAGGCACACATTCAGTCTTCCTTCAACAATACAATCGTTACACTGACAGATAACGAGGGAAACGCTCTTTCATGGGCAAGTGCCGGTGGTCTTGGATTTAAAGGTTCAAGGAAATCTACCCCTTATGCAGCACAGATGGCAGCAGAGACTGCAACAAAAGCTGCTTTAATTCATGGATTAAAAACAGTAGACGTTATGGTAAAAGGCCCGGGCTCAGGCCGTGAAGCAGCAATCCGTGCGCTTCAGGCATGCGGACTTGAAGTAACCAGCATTCGTGACGTAACTCCGGTTCCTCACAATGGATGCCGTCCACCAAAACGCAGAAGAGTCTAATTAGGAGGTAGTTGAAATGGCAGTAAACAGAGTACCTGTTCTGAAAAGATGCAGATCCCTTGGCCTGGATCCGATTTACTTAGGAATTGATAAGAAGTCCACAAGACAGTTAAAACGTGCAAACCGCAAGGTATCTGAGTACGGACTTCAGTTAAAAGAGAAACAGAAAGCAAAATTCATCTACGGAGTTCTTGAGAAACCTTTCCGTAACTACTACAAGAAAGCCGACAGAATGCAGGGCCAGACAGGTGAGAACCTTATGGTTATGCTTGAGAGCAGACTTGACAATATCGTTTTCCGTATGGGATTTGCAAGAACAAGAAGAGAGGCTCGTCAGATCGTAGATCACAAGCACGTACTTGTTAACGGAAAATGCGTAAACATTCCGTCCTATCTCTGCAAAGCAGGCGATACAATCGAGATCAGAGAGAAGAGCAAAGGTTCTGAGAGATATAAAGGAATCCTTGAGGTTACAGGTGGAAGACTTGTTCCGGAGTGGATCGATGCTGATCAGGAGAACCTGAAGGGTGTAATTAAAGAGCTTCCTACAAGAGAGCAGATCGATGTTCCTGTAAACGAGATGCTTATCGTCGAGCTGTATTCTAAATAATTAGTAACTGTTTACAGTGTCTACAGTTATAAAAATTGGTAATACCCTCGAATGTTGATTAACCCAGAAGGAGGGAACCTTATAGTGTTTGATTTCAATAAACCAAAAATCGAAATTACCGAAATATCCGAAGATAAGAAGTTTGGAAGATTCGTTGTAGAGCCTCTTGAAAGAGGTTACGGTACTACCCTTGGCAATTCTTTAAGAAGAATTATGCTGTCCTCCCTTCCGGGAGCTGCAGTAAGCCAGGTAAAGATCGATGGTGTACTTCATGAATTCAGCTCCATTCCGGGCGTGAAGGAAGATGTAACCGAGATCATCATGAATCTGAAATCTCTTGCCATCAAGAATCACAGCAGTGACAATGAGCCGAAGACCGCATACATCGAGTGTGAGGGAAAAGGTGTTGTTACAGCAGCTGATATCCAGGCAGATCAGGATATTGAGATCATGAACCCGGATCAGGTGATCGCAACCCTGAACGGCGGAAAAGACTGCAGACTGGCCATGGAACTTACCATTACCAAGGGACGTGGTTATATCAGCGCAGACAAAGGCAAAACCGATGATATGCCGATCGGTGTGATCGCAGTTGATGCAATCTACACTCCGGTTGACAGAGTCAACATGATCGTCGAGAATACACGAGTTGGTCAGGTAACTGACTTCGACAAGCTTACACTGGATGTATATACCAATGGAACACTTGATCCGGACGAGGCAGTCAGCCTTGCAGCGAAGGTTCTCAGCGAGCATTTAAGCCTGTTCATTGATCTTTCCGAGAATGCTAAGACCGCTGAGGTTATGATCGAGAAAGAAGACAATGAGAAGGAAAAGGTTCTGGAGATGAGCATTGATGAGCTTGAACTCTCTGTTCGTTCCTATAATTGCCTTAAGAGAGCCGGTATCAATACGGTTGAAGAATTATGCAACAAGACTTCTGACGATATGATGAAGGTTCGTAATCTGGGCCGCAAATCATTAGAGGAAGTACTTGCGAAACTCAAAGAGCTGGGACTTCAGCTCCAGCCTACAGAGGAATAATAATGTTGACGGTTCGCGGTGAATGTCGCGAACCGTAACTGGATAACAGGTTCTGGTACCAGCATGCCGTACGTGCGTGCACACCGCCGGAAACAGAATAATGAGTGGGGTGTCAGCAGCAGGACAGTAAGACCGAACAAGCATGTCCTGGTGTCCCACAGATGGAGGATAATAAAATGGCAAAATATAGAAAATTAAGCAGAACATCTAACCAGAGAAAAGCACTCCTGAGAAATCAGGTTACAAACCTTCTTCATCACGGAAAGATCGTGACAACAGAAGCTAAGGCTAAAGAGATCCGCAAGATCGCTGAGGGACTTATCGCTATGGCTGTACGTGAGAAAGACAATTTCGAGACAGTTACAGTAACAGCTAAAGTTGCCCGCAAAGATGCTGACGGAAAACGTGTAAAAGAAGTCGTAGACGGCAAGAAGAAAACAGTTTACGATGAAGTACAGAAAGAGATCAAGAAAGATGCTCCTTCCAGACTTCATGCACGTCGTGAGATGATGAAAGTTTTCTATCCTGTAACAGAGGTTCCTGCTAAGGGCGCTGGCAGAAAGAAAAACACAAAAGAAGTTGACATGGTTGACAAGATGTTCAGCGAGATCGCTCCGAAATACGCAGATCGTAACGGTGGTTACACAAGAATCGTTAAGATCGGTCAGCGTAAAGGCGACGCAGCTATGGAAGTTCTCATCGAGCTTGTATAATTGTAATTCTGACCATTTTAAAGGACATTTGCAGAAATGCAGATGTCCTTTTTTTGTATGCTTAAATAGTTGAAAAAATGCAGAAATGGCGGATTTACGACCATAAATTACATGAAGATGACATAAATTAAATAATGAATCATGATATAATATATAGAACAAAAAGATACAATGACAGAACAAGAGGGGATACATAAGTATGACGATGATGACCATTGCCATTTGTGACGATGATTATTCCGGGACTCTCAGAGCCACCTGTCCGGACTTTGAGAGCCACCATTCCGGAGAATGGGAGCCATATATTCCGGTA